>JAIXXW010000150.1 GCA_027490555.1 Comamonadaceae bacterium
CTGTCCGTCGCCTTCCGCCGCGACGCCGACCACGAAGCCGACAAGGCCCTGAAAAAACTGCTCAAGGGCCTGCCGGGCGACCGTGCCGTCAGCGTGATCCGTGCCTTCACCTATTTCAGCCATTTGGCCAACCTGGCCGAAGACCGCCACCACATCCGCCGGCGCACCATCCACGAGCGGGCTGGCCACACCCAAGAGGGCAGCATCGATGTGGCGCTGCAACGCCTGCGCTGGGCCGGCATCACGCCCCAAAGCATCTCGGACATGCTGGCCACCAGCTACCTAGCGCCTGTGCTCACAGCCCACCCCACCGAAGTGCAGCGCAAAAGTATTCTGGACGCCGAACGCGACATCGCTCACCTGTTGACCGAGCGCGACGCGATCAAGGCCCGCGCTGCGGCCGTGAGCGCGGCCAAAGACGCGCTCAGCCCCAAAGAGCTCGCGGCCAACGAGCAGCAGATCCATGCCCGTGTGATGCAGTTGTGGCAAACCCGACTGCTGCGGCTGACCAAACTCACGGTCCATGACGAGATCGAGAACGCGCTGAGCTATTACGAAGCCACCTTTTTGCGAGAGATCCCCAAGCTTTATGCCGAGCTGGAACAAGCCTTGCCCGGCCAAGCGATCGCCAGTTTTTTGCGCATGGGCCAGTGGATTGGCGGTGACCGCGACGGCAACCCCAACGTGACGGCGTCCACGCTGGAGCACGCCCTGACCCGCCAATGCGACATGGCCCTGCGCCACTACCTGACCGAGGTGCACTACCTGGGTGGTGAGCTGTCGATGTCGTCCATGCTGGTGCCTTTCGGCCCGCAGATGCTGGCCCTGGCCGAACGCTCGCCCGACACCAACGAACACCGCCAGGACGAGCCCTACCGACGGGCTCTGACCGGCATGTACGCGCGCCTGGCCGCCACACTCAAGCAACTGACCGGTGGTGACGCCGCCCGTCACGCGGTGCTGCCACAAAACCCCTACCCGGATGCTGGGGCGTTTTTGGCCGATCTGCGGGTGATCGAAGCGTCTTTGTGTGAACACCAGGCGCAGGCCCTGGCGGCCCAGCGCTTGCACCCGCTGATCCGCGCCGTCGAAGTGTTTGGTTTTCACCTGGCCACAGTGGACCTGCGCCAAAGCTCGGAGCAACATGAAAAAGTCGTGGCCGAATTGCTGGCCATGGCGCGCATCGACCCGAACTACAGCCGTCTGGATGAAAGTACCAAACAAGACCTGCTGTTGCGGCTCTTGAACGACGCCCGTGCGCTGCGCGTGCCCGATGCCGTTTACAGCGCCCACACCCAATCCGAGCTGGCGATTTTTGAGGCTGCCAAACGCTTGCTGGCCACTTTGGGCCCACAGGCAATTCGCCACTACATCATCAGCCACACCGAAAGCGTGAGCGACCTGCTGGAAGTCTTGCTGCTGCAAAAGGAGGTGGGACTGCTGCGCGGCACACTCGACGCTGCGGCACGCAGCGACCTGATCGTGGTGCCTTTGTTCGAGACCATCCTGGACCTGCGCAACGCCGCGCCCATCATGCGCGACTTCTACGCCCTGCCCGGCGTGGCCGCGCTGGTGGCACGCTCGGGGGCCGAGCAAGACACCATGCTGGGCTATTCCGACAGCAACAAAGACGGCGGCATCTTCACCAGCAACTGGGAGCTGTACCGGGCCGAAATCGCACTGGTGGAAGTGTTTGAGCCACTTGCGCGCAGCCATGGCATCACCCTGCGCATGTTCCATGGCCGGGGTGGCACGGTGGGCCGGGGCGGTGGCCCCAGCTACCAGGCCATCCTGGCACAGCCGCCAGGCACCGTGCGCGGGCAAATCCGACTGACCGAGCAAGGGGAGGTGATCGGCTCCAAATATGCCAACCCCGAAATTGGCCGACGCAACCTGGAAACCCTGGTGGCCGCCACCTTGGAGGCCACCTTGCTGCAGCCCACGAAACCCGCGCCCCGGGCATTCCTGGAGGCTGCTGCAGCCCTGTCCGAAGTCAGCATGGCGGCCTACCGGGCGCTGGTGTACGAGACCCCTGGCTTCACCGACTACCTGTTTGGGGCCACACCGCTCAAGGAGCTCACCCAGCTGAACATCGGCTCACGCCCCGCCTCGCGCAAGTCGCTGCAGAAAATCGAAGACCTGCGGGCCATCCCCTGGGGTTTCAGCTGGGGACAGTGTCGCCTGACCCTGCCGGGCTGGTTCGGATTCGGTGCAGCCGTGTCCGCCTTCTTGGACAAAGCCGATGCGACCGAGCGGAAAAAAGCGTTGGCCCTGCTGCAAAAAATGTACCGCCAGTGGCCATTTTTCCGCACCCTGCTGTCCAACATGGACATGGTGCTGGCCAAGAGCGACCTGGCCCTGGCCTCGCGCTACGCCGAACTGGTGGACGACACCCGCCTGCGCAAAAAAATCTTCAGCGCCATCGAGGCCGAATGGCATCGCACCGCCGATGCACTGACGCTCATCACCGGAGAGAAAAACCGCCTGGCCAGCAACCCCGCGCTCGACCGCTCGATCCGCCACCGCTTTCCCTACATCGATCCGCTGCACCACCTGCAGGTCGAGCTGATCCGCCGCTACCGGGCCGGCTTGGCCGATGAACGGGTGCAGCGCGGTATCCACCTGTCCATCAACGGGATTGCGGCAGGCTTGCGCAACACGGGTTGAGCCTGTTTTCGGATGCCCCCAGGCCGACCGATAAAATCTGCACCCTATGACAAACCAACTCGACAAAAAATCCCAGGCCTGGTCCGCGCTCTTTTCCGAACCCATGAGCGAGTTGGTCAAGCGCTACACCGCCAGCGTGTTCTTTGACAAGCGCCTGTGGCAGGCCGACATCCAGGGCTCGCTGGCCCATGCCGAGATGCTGGCGGCGCAAAACATCATCGCAGCCCAGGACCTGGCCGACATCCAGCGCGGCATGGCCCAAATCACCCAAGAGATCGAATCCGGCGCTTTTGAATGGCAGCTGGACCTGGAAGACGTGCACCTGAACATCGAAGCGCGCCTGACCCAGCTGGTGGGCGATGCGGGCAAGCGCCTGCACACCGGCCGCAGCCGCAACGACCAGGTGGCCACCGATGTGCGCCTGTGGCTGCGCGGCGAGATGGACCTGATCATCGAGCTGCTGGTGGACCTACAAAAGTCGCTGGTGGAGGTGGCCGAGCGCAACGTCGAGGTCATCTTGCCCGGCTTCACCCACCTGCAGGTGGCGCAGCCTGTCAGCTTTGCACACCACCTCTTGGCCTATGTCGAGATGTTCAGCCGGGATGCCGAGCGCATGCTGGATGTGCGCCGGCGCACCAACCGCTTGCCTTTGGGCAGCGCCGCCCTGGCCGGCACCACCTACCCGCTGGACCGCGAGCGCGTGGCCCGCAGCCTGGGCATGGTCGACGAACACGGCCAGCCCCAGGTCTGCCAAAACAGCCTGGACGGCGTGAGCGACCGCGACTTCGCCATCGAGTTCACCGCTGCAGCCAGCCTGTGCATGGTGCACATCAGCCGTTTCAGCGAAGAGTTGATTTTGTGGATGAGCCAGAACTTCGGCTTTGTGCAGATCGCCGACCGATTCACCACCGGCTCGTCCATCATGCCGCAGAAGAAAAACCCCGATGTGCCTGAACTGGCCCGCGGCAAGACCGGTCGGGTGGTGGGCCACCTGATGGGCTTGATCACCCTGATGAAAGGCCAGCCCCTGGCCTACAACAAGGACAACCAGGAAGACAAGGAGCCGCTGTTCGACACCGTCGACACCCTCAAGGACACGCTGCGGATCTTCTGCGAGATGGTGGGCGGCCAGATCAACCCCGCCACGGGTTTGAAAGAAGGCGGCATCACGGTGAATGCGGCTGCCATGGCAGCGGCTGTGAAAAAGGGCTACGCCACCGCCACCGATTTGGCCGACTATTTGGTGAAACAAGGTTTGCCCTTTCGCGACGCCCACGAAGTGGTGGCCCATGCGGTCAAAACCGCCCAGGATCAGGGCGTCGACTTGTCAGAGCTGTCCTTGGAGGCGCTGCAACAGTTCGACCGCCGCATCCAGGCCGATGTGTTCGGGCCGCTCAGCCTGCAAGGCTCGCTGAACGCCCGCAACACCTTGGGTGGCACGGCGCCAGCCCAGGTGCGCTCTCAAATTGCCAGGCACCGCAGCCGACTCGGCTGATCGCCAGCGCTATTTTTTCTGCACCGGGTTGGCCAGCAGCCCGTGCGCCGGGTAGGCCCGCATGAACTCGCGGGCTTTGTCGATGGGGGCGTTGAGCCAGGCCGCATAGGCCCCTTCGTTCAGGATGGCGGGCATGCGTTTTTCATTGCCGTTTGGGCCATAGCGGTTCATCAGGGCGTGGCTGTTGGCGTTCACCGTGATCATGGAGAAGCTGATGAGGTCATCGGGCCCTTGCGTCCAGCGCTCCCACAGGCCGGCCACGCCCATGGGCTGGCCGTCCACACGGGCAATGCGGGTGGGCACGGCCTTCTGGCTGCGCCAGTCGTCTACAAAAAACGCCTGCATCGGGATGATGCAGCGCTGGCCTTTGCGCCAGACCTCGCGCGTGGCCATGGCCGTGCTCATGGTCTCGCCACGGGTGACCGCCAGTTTGGTGGAACGCAATTTGGCATCAGAAGCGGATTTGACCCAGGCTGGCACCAGACCGAATTGGCCCTGAACCAGTTCCATCCCCAGCGGCACGGCGCTGCTGGGCACTGCTTCTGTGGTCACGGGCGGATTCGCGCCATCCGCCGGCAGCAGGGCGGGTCCGTCCGCCGCGTGCGCCTGGCGGATGAAAAAGCCCGGCTGGCGCGGCCAGACCTGTTGGCCCAGAAGGGCTGCAGGCGGCTCGATAGCATAGGCCTCGGCATACAGCGTTGGACTCTTCAGGCATTCGTACAGGGTGCTCATGCGCTCGATGCTAACTGAGCTGGTACGCTCAGGCACTGGCCACGCTCCTGATGACTTGCCCATGCTGATCCGTTTCAACAAGCCCTATGGTGTGCTCAGCCAATTCACACCCGAGGGGCGTTGGCGTGGGCTGAAGGACCACATCGACCTGCCCGGGGTGTATGTGGCGGGGCGGCTGGACGCGGACAGCGAAGGCCTGTTGCTGCTGACCGATGACGGGGCCTTGCAAGCGCGCATCGCCGACCCGCGTTTCAAGATGGAAAAGACTTACCTGGTCCAGGTGGAGGGCATGGTGAGCGAGGCCGCCTTGAGCGACCTGGCGCGGGGCGTGAGGCTGAACGACGGTCCCACCCTGCCCGCCCGCGCACGCGCCGTGGCAGCGCCGACCGGGCTGTGGCCGCGTCATCCGCCCATCCGCGAGCGCCAGAGCATCCCCACCTCCTGGCTGGAGCTGAGCATCCGGGAAGGCCGCAACCGTCAGGTGCGGCGCATGACGGCCGCCGTGGGTTTGCCCACCCTGCGCCTGATCCGAACGGCCATCGGCCCCTACCACCTGCAGGACCTGCCCTCGGGCACTTGGCAAGAGGTCCGCCGCTGAGGCCATGGCGCGACCCTCGGCGTCGCCTGCGTTCAGACAGGGCGCGGCGTCTTCGGACACAATCACCCACCTTCAACACCTTGACACGGAACAAGCATGTCTGAACTGCTGAACAAGCTCGCCTGGCGCTATGCCTGCAAAAAAATGGACCCGACCCAAGTGGTGCCGCAAGACAAAGTCGACCGCATCGTCGAAGCCGCTCGCCTGGCCCCGACCTCCAGCGGTCTGCAGCCTTTCGAGGTCATCGTGGTGACCAACCCGGCGGTGCGCGAGCAGATCAAACCCAAGGCCTGGGGTCAGGCCCAGATCACCGACGGCTCCCACCTGCTGGTGTTTGCGGCCTGGGACAACTACACGGCCGAGCGCATCAACATGATGTTTGACATGACCAATGCGCAACGCGGCGGCACCAACGAAGGCTGGGAGAACTACCGCCAGAAGTTGCTCCAGCTCTACCCCGGACGCAGCGCCGAGGTCAACCATGCACACGCAGCCCGTCAGGCCTACATTGGACTGGGTGCCGCCTTGATCGCAGCGGCTTTTGAAGAAGTGGACGCCACCCCGATGGAAGGCTTTGACCCCCAAGCCGTTGACGAGATTCTGGGTCTGAGCGCCCGGGGCTTGCGCAGCGTGGTGATCGTGCCCCTGGGCTACCGCGCCAAAGAAGGCGACTGGTTGGTGAACCTGAAAAAAGTGCGCCGACCCACGTCACAGTTTGTGACCGAAGTCAAATGATGGCCGCGCCCCATGCGGGCGCCCACCCGGCGCACTTTCGGCCCATCGCCGCACCAGCGCGGTGTTTGCGGTTTTGTGGCTTACCATCCAAGCTTTCCCACACCGGGATGTCTTTTCAAGGAAGCCCTCATGGCCAAAGGTGAACAGCGCAGCAACAAGATGGCCAAGAAGCCCAAGAAAGACGCGTCCCCGCCCAAAACCTTCACCTCGGACAGACCCGTGGCCCCCACCACTTTGGTGGCCCCACGCGGCAAAGTCAAAGACAAGTGAGCTGACCCGACGGGCGTTCAACCCGCCCTGCCCCCCGCATGACACCGATCCACGAAGACGCATATTTGCTGGTGCTGGAAAAACCCAACGGCTTGCTGTCGGTGCCCGGTCGCGGACCGGACAAGCAAGATTGCCTGTCCAAAAGGGTGCAAGCGCTTTACCCCGATGCCCTGATCGTGCACCGACTGGACCAGGACACCTCGGGATTGCTGATCATGGCCCGGGGCATCGAAGCCCAGCGCAGGTTGAGCAAACTGTTTGAAATTCGCCAGGTCCAAAAGCGCTATGTGGCGGTGGTCGCCGGACAGCCTGAACGCACCCAGGCGCAGGTCCCCACCGACGAACAGGGCTGGCGCAGCATCGACGGCCCGATTTGGCTCGACTGGGAGCGCCGCCCCTTGCACATCATCCACCCCAACGGCAAAGCCAGCCGCAGCCACTGGCGCACCCTGCAAACCGGCGACCAGGCCAGCCTGATCGAGCTCGAACCCGTCACGGGCCGCACCCACCAACTGCGCGTGCACCTGCAAAGCATCGGTCACCCCATGCTGGGCGACTCGCTGTACGCGCCACCCGACATCCAGGCTTTGAGCCCCCGCTTGCTGCTGCACGCCCAAGAGCTGGCCTTTGTCCACCCCTTCACCGACCAAGCCCTGGCCTTTCAGGCCCCGGTGAACTGGTCAGCCATGGCACCCTTCAGCACCACGGGCCATTGACCGCTCAGCGGTGACCTTGGCGCTGTATGCGGCCAGAACCAACGCCGCACACCACCACCAGTGCCATGCCGGTGAAAGCCCATGCATCCGGCATGTGGTCAAACAGACACCAGCCCATCAGGGTGGAAAAGCCCACCCCGGTGTACAAAAAAGGAGACACCAGCGAAGCCGGGGCTTTGGAAAAGGCCACGATCAGCAGGTATTGACCCAAGGTGGCCGCCAGACCGATCACCAGCAGCAGCGTCCATTCTTGCAGGCTTTGCGGCGTGACCCAGGCCTGCACAACAAGCAAGCTGCTCACGGCCCAGCCCACCCAGCCGGTGTACAGCTGCATCACGGCAGGATCTTCGGTGCGTGTCATGTGGCTGGTCACGGCCTGGAACACGGCATACGTCAGCACCACCATCAGCGCCATCCAGCCCACCGCGCTGTCGACCTGGCCTCCCGGGCGGATCACCAGCAAGGCGCCGATCAAGCCGCCCACCACCATCAGCCAGCGCAGCGGCGAGACCTGCTCGTTCATGACAAAGCGGGCGAGCGCCGTGAGCACCAAGGGCGTGAGCATGACGGTGGCGGTGAACTCGGCCACGGGCATGCGTTGCAGGCATTCGAATGCCAGCAGGCTGCAAGACACCATCAGCAAACCGCGCAGCCACTGCCAACGCCAGCTGCGGGTGCGCCACATCGCGCGACCCCGCAGGGGTGCCAACACCACGGTGGTGCCCAAAGCCTGCACGGCATAACGAAACCACAGCACCATCACGGGGGAGACGCTGAGCAAGACCCACTGGCTGGTGGCGTCGCTCACGCTCAGACTGGCCATCGCCAACACGGCCAACACAATGCCCGAGCCTGCCCGGATCGTGGGCCCAGCGGCTTGTGGCGGGGTGGTGGGCGTGGTCAAGCAAGACTTCCAGAAAAACCCGGCGATCTTGGCACATCAGAGCCGGTCCATCTGTCCCCGACATGCGACCTGGCCCCCCTTACACTCTGGGCATGTCTTTGGATGTCCCTTTTTTCAACGCCCGCATAGCGCCGGATGGCGGCTGTTTTGATGCCTGGAAAGCGCAGTCCCTGCTCGATTCTTTGGAACAAGCCGGTCTGCAGTGGCCCAGTTCATGCCGCACCGGCACTTGCCGCACCTGCCTGGGGCAACTGATCTCCGGCCAGGTGCGCTATGACATGGAATGGCCCGGACTGAGCGCCGAAGAAAAAGAACAGGGCTGCGTCTTGCCCTGCGTGGCACGCCCCGTCAGCGATGTGGTGCTGCAGGACCCTTTGGGCTGATCGGCAGACCCTGCTCAGGCCTCGTCGAGGCCCAGCTCCTGGATTTTGCGGGTGATGGTGTTGCGACCAATGCCCAGTTTCTGTGCCGCCTCAATGCGGCGGCCCCGGGTGGTCGCCAAAGCCGCCTGGATCAGGCTGGTCTCGAAACGGCGGGTCAACTCGTCCCACACGTCCTGGCGGCCTTGGTTCAGCATGGCCAGGGCCTCTTGCTCCAGACCGGACTCCCACACCGTGCCCACAGCCATCGGCCCTGCGGCCCGCCGGACAAGCGCCTCGGGCGGCTCCCCGGCTGCGGGCACAGCGGACCCGGCGGCCAAGTGCGGGCGCTCCAGTGGTTCGGACAGGCCTGTGGAGGATCGCGGCGTGGGGTCCAGGTCCAACACCTCCGGCGGCAGATCCTTGACCTCGATCACCTGGGTGGGGGCCATCACGGTCAGCCAATGGCAGATGTTCTCCAGTTGTCGCACATTGCCTGGGAACTGGAAAGCGCTCAGACGGTCCAGCGCGGCATCGTCCATGCGTTTGGGCTCCACACCCAGTTGCTGGGCACTGCGCTGCAAAAAGTAGCGCGCCAGCACCGGCACATCTTCGCGCCGCTCGCGCAATGCCGGCAGGCGCAGTCGGATGACGTTCAGGCGGTGGTACAGGTCTTCCCGGAAAACACCTTCCTTGACGCGCTGCTCCAGGTCCTGGTGGGTGGCGGCGATCACGCGCACATTGGCCTTGACGGCGCTGTGCCCACCCACCCGGTAAAAGTGGCCGTCCGACAGCACGCGCAGCAAACGGGTCTGCAGATCAAAAGGCATGTCGCCGATCTCATCCAGAAACAAGGTGCCGCCATCGGCCTGTTCAAACCGGCCCCGGCGCGAGGTTTGAGCCCCGGTGAAGGCGCCACGCTCATGGCCAAAGAGTTCACTCTCGAGCAGGTCTTTGGGGATGGCCGCCGTGTTGATGGCCACAAAAGGCTGCTGGGCGCGCGGCGAGTGCTTGTGCAGGGCATGCGCCACCAGCTCCTTGCCAGAGCCCGACTCGCCCGTGATCAGCACCGTCACATGGCTTTGTGCCAGACGACCGATACCGCGAAACACATCCTGCATGGCCGGGGCCTGCCCCAGCATCTCGGGCGCCTCGGTCATCTGCTCTTCGATCACCTCTTCGCGCTGGCTTTCTCCGACAGCGCGCCGGATCAGCTCGAGGGCCTTGGGCAAATCGAAGGGTTTGGGCAGGTACTCGAAGGCGCCACTGGAAAACGCCGACACCGCACTGTCCAAGTCGGAAAAGGCGGTCATGATGATGACCGGCAAACCCGGCATGCGCTGCTTGATGGCTGTGAGCAAATCCAGACCCGAGCCGCCGGGCATGCGGATGTCGCTGACCAGCACCTGTGGGCCTTCGCTTTCGGAATCCAGGGCCTTCAGGACCTCGCGCGGGTTGGTGAAGCTGCGGGTGGGCAGGCCTTCTCGCAAAAGTGCTTTTTCCAGCACAAAGCGGATGGATTGATCATCATCTACGATCCAGATCGGCTTCATCAACGCGGTGCTTTCTGTGGTCACACTCAGTCACTGTCAGGGCAACGGAATCAAAATCTTGAAATCCGTACGGCCGGGCTCGCTGTCACATTCGATCATGCCCTGGTGTTGCTGGACAAACGTTTGTGCGAGTGTCAAACCCAGGCCGGAACCGCCTTCTCGTCCCGAGATGAGCGGGAAAAAAATGCGGTCCTTGATCGAGTCTGGAACACCAGGCCCGTTGTCCATCACATGCAATTCCAATGCCAGGCGATAGCGTTTTTTTCCAAAAGTGACTTGCCTCAAGATCCGGCTCCTGAGGGTGATCTGTGCATCGCCATCCGCGATGCGCTCCTGCAGGGCTTGCGC
>JAIXXW010000037.1 GCA_027490555.1 Comamonadaceae bacterium
CGCCCAAGTCAACAGCCCCACGGCCACGCCAGAGCAAAAGGCCGCCGCGCTGGACGTGTTCAAGACGGGCGTTGCCGTGGCCACTGCATTGCAGGTGGCTTCTGACGGCAACCTTGCCGCTTTTGCAGTGGCCGTGGATGACCTGCTGACGGCTTTGGAAGGCAGCACCTCGACCGAATCTGGCGTTCAGGTGGTGGTGAACAAACTCGCCGTGATCGGCGTGCCGACAGAAGACCTGGCTGCGCTGCAAGACGGCTTGACCGCGATGGACGCCATCAAGTCTGTCCAAGGCGGCATCGACAGTGTGGGCACGGTACAAGGCAGCACTTTGGTGCAGACAACGGACCAGGGTGCGACTGTTGACGCGACTTTCTCGGCCACAGCGCAAGGCCGCATCGTCACCTTTGGTGGCACCGCATTGGGCGCCATCACCATCCATGTGGCCGAAAACGGCACGGCCACCTTTGCCCGCCAAGGGAAAACGGCCACGGGCAGCATCGCGGGCCTGCTGGACGAGAACAATTTCGACGACATCCTCTCGCCCGCCGGTGCGGCCCTCAAATTTGTATTTGCAGGTGGCACGGGCGATGACGTGGTGGCCATCAGTGCACCCAACATGGGCAATCTTGTGCTCGAAGGCACGCTGGGCAGCGGGCAAGACAGTGTCTTGATCAAAGTGGCCGACATCCCTGTCAATGCAGGGCAGGTGCGCGAACTGAGTGTGGACACTGCCGGCTTGACGGGGCTGGATCGGTTGGTGTTTGACTTTTCCGACGTGGCCGACACCGTGGTGCTCACCAACAGCGACTTGCGCAACATCGGCACCATCGAAGTCAAAAACGGCGAGGCCGATCTGCACCAGATCAGCATCCCCGATGGCACCCTGTTCATCGTCAACTCTGGTTTGACCTTGACGGTGGCCCAGTTGTTGGCCACAGATTCGATCTCCAGCGTCACCGGCTTGGGCCGCTTGACCATCGTTGCAGACAACTCCAGCCAGTTGGACAACGCTGCTACCCAAATTGCCGCCAAGATTGCGGCCAATCCTTCTTTCCTGATCGGTTTTGCTGCGGCAGAGCCAGGCTACATCGAGATCAAAGTCGGTAACACCGTCGTCGCTTCCAATCAGGTGGGTGTGACGGTTCCCGTCAATGATGCAGACACAGATGGTGTGGCCCTGATGAATGCGCTTGCGGTTGGTTCGCTGCCATCCATTCCTGCTTTGAAAGGTTTGGTCGATGGCTTGCAAGCGCAGGTGACATCGCTTCAGACCAGCACGGCAGGTATCGCCACCATCACCAACAACTTGGCCTCGCTTCAGAGCGTAGTGACAGCCTTGGACGCCGCATACAAAGGTGGTGATGCCGCATTGGATGCGCGCTTGGATGCGGCTGAAGCACAGCTGGCCAGCGCCAGTAGTTTGGTCTCGACAGCGATCAACAACGCGATCACAAACCTCAGGGGCACAGCCACGGGCAGCGCGGATACGCTGGGCGAGTTGGAGGGACTGATCACGGCGGTCAATGCGCTGGTGACGACGATCAACACGGGCAAGACGTCTGACTTTGACACGCTGGGTGAGATTGCAACGGCCATTGGTGACTTGCGTGGTCTGATTGGTGACACGAGCAACAAGCTCGATGGAAGCGAGACAACGCTGATTGCCCGACTGACTGCGGCAGAGGGCAAGCTCGCTGGCATCAACACCACGGTGGTGGCTGCGATCAACCAGGCGATTGCGGATCTCAAGGGCGATGCTGGTGACAACTACAACACGCTGGGCAAGCTCGAAGATGCGATCCAGGCGGTGGATGCGCTGGTGACGACGATCAACACGGGCAAGACGTCTGACTTTGACACGCTGGGTGAGATTGCAACGGCCATTGGAAATCTGCGCACCCTTGTGGGTGCCAACTCGTTGAGCTCTGGCAGCGACATATTGGATCGCCTTGACGCCATCGAAGCGACCCTGAATGGCTTCATTGTTGACAAAACTGGCCCCACCATCGTCCAAGACGGCGTCACCGTGACTTTTGTTGGCGCAAGCAATGACGATCTGAACGCTGGTGACGTGGTGCGTGTCACCGTGACCTTCAACGAAACAGTGGTTGTCAAAGGAACGCCAGCGATTGAACTCAACTTTGATGATGGCCGTGATCAGCCGGCCGTCAGCAAGTTGGCAAGCTATGTTTCGGGCGGTGGCTCTAGCGTACTGATTTTTGAATACGCCATCGAAAACAATGTCATCGAATTGACTGCCGACGTCATTGGCGTCAGGGCCGATATCCGCTTGGATGCGGGGGAAGCCATTACCGACATAGCTGGCAACACCGCTACGTTGACTTTCAGCCAGATCAACAATTCAATTGATGTTGATCTGACCGCGCCAACTGCGACCGTGAACGACGCGACCTTGAGTGGCTCTGCCAACGCGGTTGTTCAAAGTACCGAAACAGGCACAGCATATCTGGTCAAGAACACCATCGTGGTTTCGAGCGTGGCTGACATCACGAACGCCCCTACCGACCATTGGAATTCTGTGGCTATCTCTCAGGTCAATACAAACACCGACTTGACTACCAGTGGACTGGTAGAGGGTAACTACAAGGTCTACACGGTGGACCAGGCGGGCAACCTCAGTGCGCCCTCAACCAACAACATCGAAATCGACAAGACAGCTCCTGTCATCACGATTGACCCCACACTCGAAGGCAACAATGTGGTGGACGCCGGAGAGCAAAGTTCTGTGGTGGTCAGCGGTACGGTCAGCGGCGGCTTCAACATAGTCACTGTCAGACTCTCTGACGGCTCTACCACTGTGGAAAGAACGACCCCGGTGGGTAACGGAACGTGGGCTCTTTCAAATGACGACGTGGCGGATATCAGTAGTCTGACAAACGGCCCTATCACCGTCACAGCTTCTGTTCAGGACGTAGCGGGCAACACGGCTTCTGCCACAAAAACCATCACGCTTGATGCCGCTGGCCCTACTTCAGAAGCCGAAATAACAGACATCAGCATAGACAGTGGTTCATCTGACGTGGACTACATCACCAATCAACCGTTCCAGGTTGTGAGAGGTGTTTTGTCTGCACCCCTGTCTGCAGGCGAAAAAGTTCAGGTATCGGCAAACGGTACAAATTGGTTTGATGCCAGTGTGGCTGGCACGCAGTGGATTGCACAGGTCATTCTGTCCTCTGGAACCAATGACTTGCAGGTTCGTACGATCGATGCGGCAGGTAACGTGACCGACGGTGTTTCGGATGTCGAATACACACTGGACACCACCAAGCCAAGTTTTGCTGCAACAAACGCTTTGACGGTAGTTGATGCAGATGGAGACGGAGAATTCAGCGAAGGCGATACGCTGACCATCACCTTCTCTGAGGCTGTTGATGTCGACACGTTGATTCAGGATGGTGTTTTTGCACCGGGCGTTATGACCCGCACTGCAGAGGCCAAACTGGGCGACGGCTATTCTGTTGAAGCCGTTACTGATGGAGCCACTTCGACCGCTTTCACCATCACATTGGGCGCAGATGTTGGCCTGTCTGTGGGTGGCAATGAAGTTGCACGGACATTTTCTTTTGCCAAAGGCAAAGTGCTTGATGCTGCTGGTAATCCAGCTCAAAGCAATGTGGCGTTCACAGTACCGGATGACATTTCAACGCCTTCGATCTCTCTCGACGCTTCTGTCATTGCATTTGACCCAGAGATTGCGCTTGGCGCAGGCTTTCCTGCAGGCACTATCATTGAGATCTTCTTGAGCGAAGCCATTGAGATTGCAAGACTGACATTAGATCAATTCAGTGTCTTCTATGACAACGTCGAGAGATCATTGGGAGACGGTGCAACGCTGGAGCCAGTGGAAGAGGTTGAGGGTACCGCGTACTTTTTCAGATTGACCATCGGTACGGGCGCGACCGTTGAATTGGGTGGCACCATCATGATTGACAATGACGGCATCATTGACGTCGATGGCATCTCGCCGCCAACTCCTTTGACGAGGGCTATTGCAAATACAGCGGTTTTGGTTTTGTCTGAGGACACGGCTGATTTGACTGGGTTCATCTTGGATGATGCGATTGACACGATTGACCTTAATGGTGAAGCTGCGACGCTGACGGTGGATCAGGCTGGCTTGACGATTGAAAGCAATGGCGGCAGCTATGCGATTGAGGACAGTGTGGCGAACCTCACGGGAGACCAAGGGGATCTCAGTGCTGCTACGAGCGTGACGGTGGTGCTGGCTGGTGATGGCTCGGACGCGGATCTGACGGGCGTGACGTTGGACGATGACGTGAC
>JAIXXW010000147.1 GCA_027490555.1 Comamonadaceae bacterium
ACCGTCATCAATTCTTTGGCGCGATCGGCTTGTTTCAAGGCAATCAGGGAGAAGCTGCGGTAGACCGCAGCTTGTGTCTGGTGCACCACCGATTGGAGCTCCTGCGCCGACCGCTCGGCCTGCGTGGCTTGGTTCAACTCCTCGATTTGGGTTTGCGTCACCGACATGTTCCAGTAACTGTACAAACCAAAAAACAGCAACAAAATGGAGATGATGGCAGGCGCCACCATGATTTTGACGGCGATGCTCAAGATCGAGGAGTTGTTCAACATGTTGATCCACATGAAAAAGCGATTCACGCCCAGCAGGCGTCAATCGCTGTCAATTCGAAGGGGACGGAGGCTTATTTGTAGACACCACCGCAAACAACCACCTCGTTGTACTTCTCACAGTACATCTGCTTGGGCTGAACGGTCTTGGTCAGAGGATCGGTGAATTTGTAGTCCTGCCAGAACTTGCCCTTGGATTTGGCCAACTCCACCCGCTCCTTGACAAATTCCTTGCCATCGGGGTCCTTGAGCCCCATCAGGTTTTTGCCGACTTGGGATGGATTTTGACCATGGGCCAGAGGCTTGCCCGTCATGTCGTACACCACCAGGTAAAGATCTCTGTCCACAAAGGTTTTGCTGGGGGCGGTCATGTCGGCATAGACGGAGGGACCATTGGCCTTGAGCGCGGCAATCCCTTTGGCGACCATGGCGACAGCCTGGTCCCGTGTGGCACGGTCCTGGGCCACACCGATTTGGGCCATCGCCAACAAAACCATGGCAAACAGTATTTTTGACAGACTTTTCATTAAAAACCCCATAAATCAAAAGGAAATTGTTTATACCATGAATAGTCCGCATGCTTGGGGTCGGGTGCGGTATCGAACCAAGGGGAAACCATACAGGGGTGGATGCGCAAGTCCCGGCACTCCGGCCAGGCCATGCGCCAAGTCGAACTGGCCAGGCCCGCGTACCAACTGAACAGCCGATTGGCTTTTGATTGTTTATTTAATTGAATAAAAATTGCATTAAATGAGCTAATTGGATTTAAATTTATGAAGGCTCGTGGCTATGATGTGCAACCATTGCACACACTGCCATGCACCAAACCGCTGCATTTCAACTTGAATCCCTGAGTTACCAGACCGAGGCGGTGGAGGCTGTGGTCGGTGTCTTTGAAGGCACCCCCCGGCCTGCCGATGCCAGCCTGGCCGGCAACCGCTGCCCGCTGACCTGGCTGCAGCTGAGCGAAAAAATCCAGGCCACGGCCCAGGCCCAGCGCATCAGCGAAGCGCGCCTGAACCTCAAGGCCCCTGCGCAGGGCCAGCCGCTGGACCTGTGCGTCGAGATGGAAACCGGCACCGGCAAAACCCTGGTCTACCTGCGCACCATCTACCGCCTGCACACTGCCTACGGCTGGAACAAATTCATCATCGTGGTGCCCACCCTGGCCATACGGGCAGGCGTTATGGGCACCCTCAGCGACTTTGGTGCACAACTGGCCCAACACAACGGGCTCACCCACCCCATTCCTGCCTTCGAGTACGACAGCAGCCGCCTGCAACAGCTCAAGACCTTCATCGACAGCCCCACCCCCGCCATCATGGTGATGAACAGCCAAGCCTTCGTGGGGCAAGGCCGCATCATCAGCAACGATGTCAACGAAGCACCACTCGACGGCCTGACCTGGTTGCAAGCCCTGGCGCGTTGCCGCCCCATTGTGGTCATGGACGAGCCGCAAATGGGCATGGACACCGAGGCCGCCCTCAAGGCCTTTGAGGACATGAAACCCCTGGCCAAGTTGCGCTACTCGGCCACCCACCACCGAGACCACGCCCACAACTGCATCTACCGCCTCACCCCGGCGCAGGCCTACGAGCAAGGCTTGGTCAAAAAAATCGAAGTGCTCACCATTGACGAGCAAGGCGGCGCAGGCACCGTGCAACTGGAGCTGGCCGACACCCAAACCCGCGCCGGACAACACCCCAAGGCCAAACTCAAGCTCTGGTTCCGCACCGCCAGTGGCGAACTCAAACACAAAACCAGCGCCTGGCTGAGCCCCCGGGCCGACCTGGAGCAAGTCAGCGCCAACCGCAGCTACGCCGGCTGGCGCATTGAGCACATTGAAAAGTCACTCGACTCCGGCCTGTGGCAAGTGCGTTTTGACAACGGCCACACCCTGGTGCAAGGCCAGCCCTTGGGCCACGACCAAGAGGGCATCTTTCGCCTGCAATTGCGCTGGCTCATCCACCGCCATTTTGAAAAGAAGGCCCGCCTGGCGCCGCTGGGCATCAAGTGCCTCTCGCTGGTCTTCATCGACAAAGTGGCCAACTACCTCGCCGCTGGCCCGGGCGAGGCGCCCCTGATCAAGCGCTTGTTTGAAGAGGAATACGCCAGCAAGGTGCAAGCCCTCACGGGCCAGGCCCCCGATGCGGTGCAGCTGCAAGCCGTGCAAGGCAGCTACTTTGCCCAAACGGGCCAAGGCGCGTACACCGACAGCGAAGCCACCATGTCGAAAAACAGCGCCATCTACAAGCGCATCCTCACCGACAAAGCGGGCCTGCTCAAGCTGAGCGACCTGGTGGAATTCATCTTCAGCCACAGCGCCCTGGGGGTGGGTTGGGACAACCCCAATGTTTTCAACATCGCCACCCTCAATGCCACCCACAAAGAAGACAAAAAACGCCAGGAGCTCGGGCGGGGGCTGCGCATTGGCGTCAACCAGCAAGGCCAGCGCGTGTACGACACCCCCGGCACACCGCTTGGGCAAGAGATCAACCTGCTCACCGTCGTGCCCAACCAAAGCTACCAAGCCTTTGCGCAGGGCTATCAGAATGAAATTCAAGAAGCCTATGGCCAAGAGGCCGGCGCCGCCGCACCCTTGCGCGAAAACCGCCGTGGCCAACTGCAAAAGACCACCCTGCGTCGGCGGCAAGACCTGTTTGAGAGCCAAGCCTTTCAACAATTCTGGGCCATCCTGGCCCGCACCACGCGCTACAGCGTGAGCTTTGACGAGGACGCCATCGTGCAAGACGTGGTGCCCAAGTTGCAGCAAATCAGCGTGCCTGGCTACACCGCCCAGATCGCGTCGAACCGCCTGGGCATTTTGGAAGACGCTCAGGCCGAAAACCCACAAGTCACCTCCGAACACGTGGGCAGCACCCAAGACAAGCTCAAGCCCCGCTTTGCCCCACAAGATTGGGTGCAAGCCATCGGGCTTGACAGCCGCCTGTCACAAAAAGCGGTGCTGCGCATCTTGCAAGCCGCTTTGGCCGACGCGCACTGCGCCCAGCAGTTTGTGCGCAACCCGGTGCTTTTTGCGCAGCAGGCCAGCGCCCTGATTGCCCGCGCCGAGCGCGACCACATGCTGCGTGGTCTGCGTTACAGGCCTACGGGTGAAACACTGTCGCTGACCACCCTGAAAGAGGTGGAGAGCACCATCCGGGACATTGCCCACACCCCGCGCCACGGTCTGTACGACGCGCAAGCCGTCGACAGCGGCAAAGAAAAGGCCTTTGCCGAGGCGGCCGACAAAGACCCCGAGTTGCTCTGCCTGCTCAAACTGCCCGACAGCTACGCCATCCCCACCCCCGTGGGCGCGTACACGCCCGACTTTGGCCTGGTCTTCAAGGAGCGCGGCCACCGCGCCATGGAGTTGGGTGCCCACGCGCAGGAGGGTGAGTTCTTTGTGGTGGAAATCAAAGGCACGCACGACCTGAACGACCCCAAAGCCCTCAGCCCGGCAGAAGTGCTCAAGATCGAATGCGCCGCCCGCCACTTTGAGGCCCTGGGCTTTGCCACCACGGTGCATGGCCGCATGGTGCATGTGCAACCCAAACGCCTGTTTGCCGCGCCGCGCGACACCTACCAGCACTTCAAGCAAGCCGATGTGAATGCAGGGGAGTGGGCATGACCGGTCAACCCGTGGCGATCAACACCCATCTGCACCAAGCCATACGCCAACTGCTGTTGGCTGCACGCACCCAAGTGCGGCAAACCGTCAACACCACCATGGTGCAAACCTACTGGCTCATTGGCCAAAAAATTGTGGAAGACGGGCAAGGCGGCCACAAACGTGCCGCGTACGGCAAGCAAGTGTTGCCAGAGCTGGCGCGGCGTTTGGGTGAAGAGTTTGGCAGTGGCTTTTCTGTCCAAAGCCTGTCCAACTACCGGCAGTTTTACCTGACCTTTCCAAATTTCTCCGCACTCCGGAGAAATTTGACCTGGACGCATTACAAGTCCTTGCTGCGCATTCCAAGCCCACAAGCCCGCGACTGGTACGCCACAGAAGCCGCAGAGCAGGGCTGGAGCGTAAGGGCGCTGGATCGGCAAATTGCCACCCTCTACTACGAGCGCTTGCTCAGCACCCAAGACCAGTCCAAAGCCTTGGTCAAAACCGAAGCGGCCCAGCAAATCGCCAAAGACGCATCGCCTGTGCGCGTGTTTGACCAGCACCACCGCCAAGAAGGCGACAACCCCACCTTGGGCCTCATCCTTTGCTCTGAGCGCAATGCCGCCGTGGCCAAGTACTCGCTGCTGGCCGACAAGCCCCAACTCTTTGCCAGCAAATACCAAGCCATCATGCCCACCGAAGCCGAGCTGCAAGCCGAGCTGGAGCGTGACCGTGCCTTGCTTGAACTGAACCAACCATGACCGCTCAGACCCCGCTGCAATCCATCCAGACCCCCGACCTGCTGCAAGAGCGGCTGGCCAGGCTCAAGGCCGAGTTTCCAGACCTGTTCACCAACGAAGGGCAGCTCAACCCCACCGAGCTGCTTCGCTTGACCGGCCAGCACAGCCGCGAACACTTTGACTTCAGCTGGTGGGGCAAGTCACAAGCCAAGCGCAATGCCTTCACACCCACCACCGCTGCCCTGCGCTACGACGCCGCCCGCAGCGTCAACGCCGAGTTGGCCGGCGGCAACGCCATCATCGAAGGCGAAAACCTCGAGGTGCTCAAGCTCCTGCTCTGCGCCTACCGGGG
The DNA here is from genome assembly GCA_027490555.1 of Comamonadaceae bacterium. Taxonomy (GTDB): domain Bacteria; phylum Pseudomonadota; class Gammaproteobacteria; order Burkholderiales; family Burkholderiaceae_C; genus Limnohabitans_A. Next base: position 4,972 of record JAIXXW010000147.1, read on the forward strand.
GCAGGTCAAGTGCATCTACATCGACCCACCCTACAACACCGGCAACGACTTTGTTTACAAGGACAACTTCAAGGAGGGTGAGCGCGCCTACTGGGAGCAAACCGGCATCACCGAGGGCGGCGTCAAGCTGAGCACCAACACCAAGGCTGACGGGCGCTTTCACAGCAACTGGCTGAACATGATTTACCCGCGCCTCTTGGTGGCGCGCCAGCTGCTGCGCGAAGACGGCGTGATCTTCGTGTCCATCGACGACAACGAAGTGACGCACTTGCGCAAGGTGATGGATGAGGTGTTTGGGGAGGGAAATTTTGTGGCCTGCATCGTTTGGGAGAAGACCCGAAAAAACGATGCACGGTTTTTCTCCAATGGCCATGAATACATGCTCCTGTATGCGAAGGACCTTGAGCACCTGAAAGATTTGGGTGTCCTCTGGCGTGATGTAAAGCCCGGCGCCCCAGAAATCATTGCCGAGTGGCGAGCCATCAAAGCTCGAGTGGGAGAAACCAACTATGAAGCGCAGCAAGATGAGCTGCGGACTTGGTACCAGCAACTGCCGAAAACCCATCCTTCGAAAAAGTTAAGCCGTTACAAGTCGGTGGACAAATGGGGGCCATGGCGTGATGGTGATTTATCTTGGCCAGGGGAGGATGGGGAGAACTATCAGGAAGTTATTCATCCTGTGACAAAGTTGACGTGCAAAATTCCCGAGGGTGGATGGCGCTATGACGGTGACGAAATGGCTCGCAGGATTAAAGCGGGATTGATTGAATTCCGATCAGATCACACTCAGCCACCTTTTCGGAAATCTCATTTGATTACACGACCGGAAGAGCTTGAAGCGAATTCGGGTGATCAGAATGACGATGAGCAGACGGCCATGCAAGTGCTGGGTACATATCTCTACAGGCAAGCGCAAGTTTCGGTCAAGTTACTGAAGAAGATTTTGGGAAATAAGGCATTCAATAACCCAAAGGATCACGAAATATTGGCTCAGTACATCCGCTATGTGATGGCTGATGACCAATCGGGCATCGTCCTTGACTTCTTTGGTGGTTCTGGATCAACCGCGCATGCCGTGTTTGAGATGAACAGAGCGGACAAGGGAAATAGAAAATTTGTGCTGGTTCAGATTCCTGAAGCAACCGAAGCGAAGAGCGTTGCAAACAAGAACGGCCTCAAAAAAATCAGCGACATCACCATTGAACGCGTCAAGCGCGTCATCCAAGGCTACGGCGACAACCCGCAGCCCATCGACGCAGGCTTCAAAGTGTTCACGCTGCAAAAGAGCGCCTTCCCCCGCGCCGACTTCGCGCCCGACCCCGATGCCACCGAGGCCGATCAACTCGCCGCGCTCAAAGCCTTCATTGCCGACAAAGAGGCCAGCCTGTTTAACACGCCGGGCGCCGAAGCCGTGCGCGACGAAGTGCTGCTCAAGTGCGGCTTTCAACTCGACGTGCAGCTCACGCCCATTGCTGAGGTCACGGCCAACCAACTCTTTCGCGCCCGCGACCAACAAACCCCGCCCCGCGAAGCCATCGTGTGCTTTGACAGCCAACTCGACACCACCACCCTCGACTGGCTGAGCAAGCAAAAAGGCCAACGTGTCATCGTCCTAGAAGCCGCGCTGGATACGACGGGTAAATGGAATTTGCATCACCAATTGGGTGATGGGTTGGTGGTGTTTTGAGTGAAAAAAACATGCGTCTGACATGACACAACCACCCTCACGCTCTCCCCGCCTTGTCACCGCCATGCATCACGTCATGCGCATCAAGTTGGTTGAAGATCTGAATGGGCCATGGCATGTGCAGCCATTCACGCTGGACATTGACACTAGGGTTTGTATGGGGGTATTTTCTGCACATCAGGGTTTCACTAAGTTAAAATCATTACCAACACACCCGCCACACGTCTTGGTTTCGGCCAAGGTTCTGTATCAAAGCAGACGTGCAAAAGGCGGGTTTTTTATTGGCGCCGTGGCTTGTTATGCCTAAGGCCGTTTTCACCAAGCAGGCGTCAACACCCGAGCAGCTTTTGCGAAAGCTCCGGGCCCAAGGTATGTTGGTGCCGGCCGCGCAAGAGGCCCAGGCCTTGGCCTACTTGCGCTATGTGGGCGGTTACAGGCTCAAGGGGTATTGGTTTCATGTCGTCCACCCCGCTACCAAGCAGTTTCCGACAGGCTATACCTTTGATCACCTCGTGCAACGCTGCGAGTTTGACAGAGAGCTACGTGCGGCCACCATTGCGGCCATAGATCGCTTGGAGGTGGCCATCCGCACCGCGATGGCCAACTACCTGAGCCTTGCGCATTGTCCACATTGGTTTTTAGAGACCGGCATTTTCAAACCCACGCCCAGGTGGGGCATGGGCCGTTTCATCAAGAAAATTGAAGACGAGGTGGACCGCTCCAAAGCCAAGCGTTTTGTAGGTCATTACTTGGAACGCTATGACGAGCCATACTTGCCGCCGAGTTGGGTGATCAGTGAGTGCGTGAGCTTCGGCCTCTGGTCCCAAACCTTTTCGATTTTGCGTTCAGCCACAGACAAGAAGGCGATTTCCAAGAGGTTTGGCGTCGACCAGGTGGATGTTTTTGAGTCGTGGATGCACACGCTTACGGTGGTGCGCAATATCGCCGCCCACCATGGGCAGTTATTGCGGGTCAAGCTGGGTGTGGCGCCCGCAACGTACAAAGCCAAGTCGATCCAGTTTAGCAATCACAAGTCTTTCTTCAGTGCCGCAACGGTGATTCAGTATTTGCTGCTTCAAACAGACTTGCCGCATACGTGGATTGATGACCTCGATGCAATTTTTAGAAAGTACCCATTGGTGGACAAGGTCGATGTAGGCTTTCCCGACAACTGGAAAACATGCGCAGGCTGGCAATGACCAGGCAACCCCTTGCTCCTCCCGTCAAACAGCCGTCATCCAATTCGCCGCGCTCACAGCGCTGGCCGAGTTACCCATGACCACCACTTGAATCAAGAGGTAAATCGCCCCCTAATACCCAAGGACCTGCTCGCCGCACCGGCGTCCAATATCGCAGCGTGATGTAGCCGCCATCACGCCAGCAAATCCGCCTCGGTGCGCACCAGATCGTTCCAGAGGGTCTGGAAGTGCAGCCAGCCGATGTATTCGCTGCCCACATGTTCGCGGCTGTAGCGGGCGCGGTCTGGGGGCACCAGGCGCGGGGTTTGGCCTGTGGCCATCACGGCCAGTTGTTGCTGGCAGCAGCGCTCGAGTGCGATGAACCAGAAGGCTGCTGCCTCGATGCTGTGGCGGCTGGCGGTGAACAGGCCGTGGTTTTGGTGGATGGCGGCTTTGACGCCCTTGAACCAGTCGGCCACTTTCAGTCCGGCTTTGACCTCGACCGCCACTTGCCCCGCTTCGTCGCCAATGACCACATGGTCTTCAAAAAAAGCGGCTGCGTCTTGTGAGATGGGCAAGAGCGGCTGTCCGAGCGAGGCGAAGGCCGTGCCGTACACCGTGTGGGCGTGGCACATGGCCAAGATGTCGGGGTGCGCCTCGTGCACGGCGGCGTGCAGCACAAACCCGGCCCGGTTGACCGCATGGTCGCCTTCGACCACCTGGCCCTGGTGGTCCACCAGGATCAGGTTGGACACCTTGACCTGCGCAAAGTGCACCGCCATGGGGTTGGTCCAGTACAGATGGGGGCGCTCCGGGTCGCGGATGGTCAGGTGCCCGGCAAAGCCATAGTCCAAGCCGGCCCGCGCAAAAGCCCGGCAAGCCCCGGCCAGGCGTTCTTTGAGGTACTGGCGATGCTGTGCATGGTTGTCAAAAGTGGGGATGCCCGGAAACAACAGACCGGGCTGGTCGGGTTGGTAGATCGACACCTTGGGCTCGGTCAGCGGGTCAAAGCGGTATTCGGAGGAGTGAAATTGGTGGGTGGTGGTCATGGGCAGTCCAAAAAAGCCAGAGGGTTCGACAAGCGTGCGTGGCCCGATGTTCGCCCCTGGGGGGTGCCTTGACAAACGGTGAATGCTCATGAAAACATGAGCTCATTTCATCTGAAAATGACTTGCATGAGAAATCTTCCGCCTTTGGCCCGTTTGCGCACCTTCGAGGCGGCCGCCCGGCTGCAGAGTTTTGCCCTGGCCGCGCAAGAGCTGCACCTGACGCCTTCGGCCATCAGCCACCAGATTCGCGATTTGGAAAAGTATTTCGGGCGCCCGCTGTTTGAGCGCAGCCACCGCCAGGTGCAGACCACGCTTGAGGGGCAGAGGTTGTTTGAGAGCCTGGACCGTCTGTTTGGCGCACTCGAAGCCAGTTGCGCCGAGGTGCATTTGCCCACGCAAGACCAGGTGCTGGCGGTGCACTGCGCCCCCAGCCTGGCACTCAAGTGGTTGGGGCCGCGCTTGCCCGGCTTCATGGCCTTGCACCCCAACGTCAACATCCGCCTGACCACCGGCGCGGAGCCCCTGGATTTGGGGGCGCAGCGCGAGATCGATGTGGCGATCACCTACGGCCCGCCACGCCTGAGCGCGGGGCTCGATGTCTGTGCCTTGGGCGACGAGCACATCGCCCCACTGGTGGCCGCGCACTTGCTGCAACACGGCGAGTCGCCTGAGCAAGTGCTGGCCCGAGGGCCGTTGATCGATTCGCAGCTCAGCCCGGTGGGCTGGCCGCAATGGTTCGCCTTTCACGAGCTGCCGATGCCGGTTCGGCCCCGGCCGTCCTTTGACCGTGCGGCCATGGCGATTGCGGCGGCGGTCGATGGCATGGGGGTGGCGCTGGAGAGCACGCGCTTGGCCGCCCGCGAGATCGAGCGCGGCGAGCTGGTGGTGTTGGGTGCAAAGCGCTGGCCGGCCTTGATGCGCCCGGTGCATTTCATGGGTGTGCGCCACACCGACCGCGCACGCGGCGCCACAGCGGCCTTTGTGCAGTGGGTGCAGGCGCAGGCAGGGCGGGGTGAGTCAGCGCCTTGAGGACACCCAGATGCCACCCACGATGAGGGCGAAGGCCGCCAGGTGGTACAGCTGGGGCAGCTCGCCCAAAAAGGCGGCCGAGAAGATGGCCGCGAACAGCGGCGTGAGGTTGGCAAAAAAGCCGGCCACCGCAGGGCCTGCCTGCTGGATGCCCAGGCCCCAGCAGCGGTAGGCCAGCACGGCCGGGCCCACCGCCACAAAGGCCAGGGCACTGATCAGGGGCCAGCCCCAGGTGATGTGGGCATCGCTCAGGCCCCACTCCAGGCCCGCAAACAGGCCGGACCAGCCCAGGCCAAACACCACCTGCGCCAGCAAAAACGCCGCCCAGTCGCCCCGGATCGCCTCGGGCTCGTCTTTGCGCGTCAGCATCCAGCTGTACCAGGTCCAGCAGGCCGTGGCCAGCAGGATGAACACATCGCCCACCACCAGACGCACCGCCAACAGCTGCGCCCAGTCGCCCCGCGACAAGACCACCAGCACCCCCACGATCGACAGCACCGCCCCGTACAGTTGGGCGCGTCGCACCGGGGCCTGAAAAAACATGGCCCCGATGGCCAGCATCCACACCGGGCCGCTGGCGGCCACCAGGGTGACGTTGAGTGGGGTGGAGGTGTGCAGCGCCAGGTACTGCAGCGCGTTGTAGCAGCCCACGCCCAGCAAACCGAGCACGGCAAAGCGCCGCCAGTGCGCCCACAGGCCGCTGCTGCGCCGCAACACCCATGCGGCCAGCGGCAGCAAGATGAACAAGGCCACCACCCAGCGCATGAAGTTCAAGGTGATGGGCGGCACCAGGTCGGTGACCAGGCGGCCCACGACCGCATTGCCTGCCCACAGCAGAGGGGGAACGGTCAGCAGCAGGGCTGTGGTGGGCGTGAGTTTTTGGGACATGCGCCACTGTATCGGCATTCGGGTTTTCCCGCTGTCACCCACCTGTCGCGCATCTGTCCCCGCTGCCTGCTGGGGGACGCGATTCGTGGCAAAGTCACGCATCCCAAACCCATGTCCAACAGGAGATTTCCATGAGCCTTGCAGTCCAGATCGACCAGAACGGTGGTCCCGAAGTCATGAAACTGGTCGACGTCACCGTGGGTGAACCCGGCCCCGGCGAGATCCGCATCCGCCACAAGGCCATCGGTTTGAATTTCATCGACGTGTACCAGCGCAGCGGTTTGTACCAGCTGCCCATGCCGCTCAAGTTGGGCATGGAAGCTTCGGGCGTGGTCGAAGCCGTGGGCGAGGGCGTGACGCACCTGAAGGTGGGTGACCGCGCGGCTTACGCCAGCCAGCC
>JAIXXW010000377.1 GCA_027490555.1 Comamonadaceae bacterium
GGACCCCATTTGTTGATTTCAGACTGCAGCCAGCTGCGCAGGCCTTCGGAGGTCTGCTTGGATTCGGGCACGATCTCGGCACCCAGCTCGTTCATGCGTGTCACGAATGCGGGGTCCTTCAGGCTGGCGCGCACCGCCGAGCCCACTTTGTCGATCACGGCCGCTGGCGTGCCCTTGGGGGCATAGATGCCGTGCCACACGATGACCTCAAAATCCTTCAGGCCGGCTTCGTTGAGCGTGGGTGATTCGGGCAGGGCACGGATACGCTGCTTGGTGGTCACACCGTACATCCGCACCGTGCCGGCTCGGATGTGCTGGGTGGTCTGTGTCGTCTGGTCGCACAGCAGATCGACCTGGCCGCCCAGCAAGGCGTTCATCGCCGGTGCAGTGCCGGAAAACGGCACCGTGGTCAGGTCCACCCCCAGCGACTGCTGGAACAGCATGCCGCACAGGTGGGAAACTGCCCCCAGCCCGGCGTTGGCCAGGTTGATGCTCTTGGCGTTGGCCTTGACGTAGGCGCTGAGCTCCTGCAGGTTCTTGGCGGGCAGGTCTTTGCGGCCCAGCAGGGTCATGGGCACGTCCACCACCTGGCTGACGTACTCGAAGTCGGTCAAGGGGTTGTAGGCCAATTTGCGGTACAGCGCAGGGGCGGTCGACATGCCGTTGTGGTGGATCAGGAAGGTGTAGCCGTCGGGGTTGGCTTTGGCCACGGCGCCCGCCGCCAGGGTGCCGCCAGCGCCGACCCGGTTTTCCACCACCACGGTCTGACCCAGTGATTTGCTCATGGTGGCGGCCAGTGTGCGCGCCACGATGTCGGTGGGGCCCCCTGCGGCAAAAGGCACCACCAGGCTGATGGGCTTGGTGGGGTAGGTTTGCGCCCCGGCCAGGCCACTGATCAGGGCGCAGCCGGAGGCCGTCAAGGCCGCAATGAGGTGTCGGATGTTGAATTTCATGGGGGGTAACCTTTGGCAATGGATGGGAAGACCCGCGATGATGGTGCAAAAGCGCCTGTTGTGCATCGGGGAGAACACCCATGCAGACGGTGGCCACGGGGGCGGCTGCCCTGCCGAGGGCCAGGTCAGGCCCTCAGGCGGGCGGGGTCTGGCGTTCAGCCAGGCCAGCGCGCGCCGGTGCAGCGCGCGATGCCGGCCAGATCCTGGCGTGACTGGACCTGCTCGAAGCCGGCCCTGCGCAAAAGGGCCTGCACCTGGAGGGCCTGGTCCCAGCCGTGCTCGAGCAGCAGCCAGCCGCCTTCTGCCAGGTGCTCAGGGGCCTGGGCGATGATCTGCCGGATGGCATCGAGCCCGTCCGGGCCGCTGGTCAGGGCCTGCAGGGGTTCGTGCCTCAGGGCGGCCAGGTGCGGATCGCCCTCGGCCACATAAGGCGGGTTGGAGACGATGAGGTCAAAGCGGCCCGTGTGCGCCACAGACAAGGCGCTGAACCAGTCGCTGGCGACGAAATGCACGGCCAGCTGCAAGCGCGCGGCATTGGCACGGGCCACGGCCAGCGCGTCTGAGCTGGCGTCCACCGCCCAGACCTGGGCCTGGGGCCGGGCATGCTGCAGTGCCAAGGCCACCGCCCCGCTGCCTGTGCCCAGGTCCAGAATGCGTTGCGTGGCGTTCTCGGCACGCGTTTCTGGCAGGCAGGCCAGGGCCCAGTCGACCAGGGTTTCGGTGTCCGGGCGCGGGTCCAGCACGCGGGCGTCCACGGCCAGGCTGAGGCCGAAAAAATCCTTGCGGCCCGTGATGTAGGCCACCGGTTCGCCATCGAGTCTGCGCGCCAGCAGAGCGGGCCAGGCGCATTCTTGCTCGGGCGTCAAGCTGTCCTGGTCATGGGCCAACAGCCAGGCGCGGTCGTGCAGCGGGCGCTGCAGGGCGTGCAGCAAGAGCATCTGTGCATCCACCCGGGCCAAGCCCCTGCTGTGGGCCTGCTGCAGGCATTGGGCCACGGTGATGGCGGTGCTCATCCGGCCTGGGCCCCGATGTCGAGAGCGGCCAGTTGTTCGGCGGCTTCGAAGTTTTGCAGTGCGCTGACCACGTCCTGCAAATCGCCATCCATGATGGTGAGCAGTTTGTACAGCGTCAGGTTGATGCGGTGGTCGGTCAGGCGACCCTGCGGGAAGTTGTAGGTGCGGATGCGGTCTGAGCGGTCGCCACTGCCGATCAGGCTTTTGCGTTCGGCCGCGTCTTTGGCGGCGCGTTCGGCCCGCTCTTTTTCCTGGATGCGGGCGGTCAGCACTTTCAGGGCCTGGGCCTTGTTGCTGTGCTGGCTGCGCCCATCCTGGCACTCGGCCACGATGCCGGTGGGCAAGTGGGTGATGCGCACGGCCGAATCGGTTTTGTTGATGTGCTGCCCCCCCGCGCCGCTGGCGCGGAAGGTGTCAATCCGCAAATCCGACGGGTTGATCTGGATGGCGCGCGCTTCGTCCGGCTCGGCCAGCACCGCCACGGTGCAAGCACTGGTGTGGATGCGGCCTTGGGTCTCGGTGGCGGGCACGCGTTGCACCCGGTGGCCACCCGACTCGAACTTGAGTGCGCCATAAACATGGTCGCCCTCGATGCGCACCACCACCTCCTTGTAGCCGCCCAGCTCGCTCACGGATTCGGAGACGAGCGCGCATTGCCAGCCCCTGCGCTCGGCGTAGCGCGTGTACATGCGCAGCAAGTCCGCTGCAAACAGGGCCGATTCGTCCCCGCCGGTGCCCGCGCGGATTTCCACAAACGCCGGTCGTGCGTCGTCGGGGTCTTTGGGCAGCAGCATGCGCTGCAGCTCGGCCTCCAGGGTCTGGAGCTCAGCGCTGGCGCTGTCGACCTCTTCGGCGGCCATCTCGCGCATGTCCTCGTCCGACAGCAGGGCCTGGGCGGCTGCCAGGTCGGCGCTGCGCTGCTGGAAGCGGGCAAAGCGCGACGCCACGGCACTGACCTCGGCATGCTCGCGCGAGAGCTTCAGGAACTGCGCCATGTCGGCCATGATGTCCTCGCGGGACAACAAAAAGTCCAGCTCCGTCAAGCGCAGCGCGTAGCGTTCGAGTTGCTGGATCAAAAAGGGTTTCATGGGTCGCACAAGCTGATCGGGTCGGTGCTGCGCAAGCGGGTGTGGGCAGCATCTCGGGAAGGCGCCAGGGCCTTGGCTGGATTTGCCAACGGCCTTCAGCAGCGCCAAGGCTGCAGCGCAAGGGCAGGGGCGCTAACGCTCTTTGCGCAGGAAAACCCGTTGCACCGTCTGCATGGTTTGCTCGCGGTTTTCCGGCGCAGCGCCACGCAACTCGGCCAGCGCACCGTGCAGCATTTTCTGGGTCAGGCCTTTGGAGAGCGCCTCCATCACCGCGATCGGGTCGTCGCCCCGGGCCAGCAGTTTGCGGGCGCGGGCCAGCTCGGTGTCACGCCAGGCATCTGCCTGGTTTTGCAGTTGCTGAATCAGCGGCACCGTGTCGCGCTGCCCCATCCAGTGCATGAAGCTTTGCACACCCGCATCGATGATGACTTCGGCCTCGGCCACCGCTGCTTGGCGGTGGGCTTGACCGGCCTGGACCACCGTGGCCAGGTCGTCCACGGTGTAAAGGTACACGTCCTGCAGCGATTTGACCTCGGGTTCAATGTCGCGCGGCACGGCCAGGTCGACCATGAACATGGGCCGGTATTTGCGTTTTTTCAGAGCCCGCTCCACCGCGCCCAGGCCGATCAGGGGCAAGGTGCTGGCGGTGCAGCTGATGACCGCGTCGAACTCATGCAAGCGCTCGGGCAAGTCCGCCAGGGGCATGACATCGGCCCCAAAGCGGTGGGCCAACAAGCTGGCCCGGTCCAGGCTGCGGTTGGCGATGACCATCCCCTTGGGCTGCTTGGCCGCAAAGTGGGTGGCCACCAACTCGTTCATTTCACCCGCCCCGACGAACAGGATCCGGATGTCTTGGAGGTTTTCGAACAACTGGCTGGCCAGGCGGACCGATGCGGCGGCCATGCTGATCGAGTGGGCCCCGATTTCGGTCGAGCTGCGCACCACCTTGGCCACTGCAAAGCTGCGCTGGAACAGCTGGTTCAAGGTGCTGCCCAAGGCCCCCGCCTGTTCGGCGGCCCGCACGGCGTCTTTCAGCTGGCCCAGGATTTGGGCCTCGCCCAGCACCATCGAGTCCAGGCCGCTGGCCACCCGGAAGGCATGCCGGGCGGCTTCATTGCCTTCGAGCAAATAGGTGTGGGCATGCAGCTCCGAGGCGCTGACGCCGCCCGTTTGGGCCAGCCAGCGCAGGGTGTCGTTGGTGGCCGTCTGGTCGGCGGCACAATAGATTTCGGTGCGGTTGCAGGTCGACAAGATGGCCGCTTCAGGCTCTTGAGCGATGCGGTGGGCCAGTTCACGGCGAAAGCCGTGCAAGGTGGGCACCAGTTTGTCCACGGCAAAAGCGAACCGCCCGCGCAGATCCAGCGGGGCGGTGGTGTGGTTCAAACCCAGGGTCCATACAGCCATGAGGGGCATTATAGGCACGATGTGTCAACTTTGCTTGACACAA
>JAIXXW010000097.1 GCA_027490555.1 Comamonadaceae bacterium
GAGGCGCAATTGTTTCTGGGCACGCTGCGCGACAACCTGGTTCTGTCCGACAGCTGGATCAGCGATGCCCGCGTGCACGAGGTGCTGCAGCAGCTGGACCTGGCCAGCCTGGTGGCCCACCACCCCCGGGGTCTGGACATGCCCCTGACCGAGGCCGGTGGTGGCCTGTCCGGCGGACAGCGGCAAATGCTGTCGGTGGCCCGCCTCATGCTGCGCGACCCGGACCTGGTCTTTCTGGACGAGCCCACGTCGATGATGGACCAGAGCAGCGAAGCGCGTGTGATCGAGGTGCTGGGCCGCTGGCTCCAGGGGCGCACCCTGGTGCTGTGCACCCACCGCCTGCCTCTGCTGGCCTGGGTCGACCGCATCGCACTGATCGAGCAAGGCCGCTTGGTGGCCGAAGGCCCCCGCGATGAGGTGTTGAAAAAGCTCGGCGCCAAGCCTGCGCCCGCCAAAACCAGAACGACGTCCGCCAAGCCACCGGTCAGCCCGGCCGCGCAGGCCAACCACCAGGCTCCCGCTTGACATCCCCAGGAGTTGACATGCCCTTTTTTTCGCACACGCCGCAAGCCTCTGCCCCCCTGTCCGTGCGCAGCATCGAAGACGATGAGCGCCGCACCAGCCGCCACCTGATACGCCTAATGGCCTTGGTACTGGTGCTGGGCTTGCTGTGGGCCGCCAGTTTTGAGCTGGACGAGATCACCCGGGGCACCGGCAAGGTCATTCCCTCGAGCCGGGAACAGGTGATCCAGAGCCTGGATTCGGGTGTGCTGGCCGAGTTGTTGGTGCGCGAAGGCGATGCGGTCGTCAAAGACCAGGTGCTGCTGCGCATCGACGATGCCCGCGCCGGACCGGTGTTCCGCGAAGCGCGTGAAAAATGGCTCGCCCTGCTGGGCCAAAGCGCACGCCTGCAGGCCGAGGCGTATGGCTCGCCGCTGCAATTTCCGGCGCGTCTGCAAGGCCATGCCGACATCGTCAGGCGCGAAACGCAGGCCTACCAGGCCCGCAAGCAGGCACTCGACGAGCAAATGGTGGCCATGCAGGATTCACTGGTGCAACTGCAGGCAGAACGGGACCTGATCTCGCCCCTGGTGGCCCAAGGCGTGATGTCACAGGTCGAGCTGCTGCGGCTGCAGCGCCAGCAAGCCGACCTGCAGGCGCACATGGCCGAACGGCGCAACCGCTACCTGACCGAGGCCAGCAACGAGATGGTGCGGGTCGCGTCGGAACTGGCACAAACCCATGAAAGCACCCTGGCGCGCGAAGACGCCTTGCGCAAAACCGTGATCCGCGCGCCCATGGACGGCATCGTCAAAAACGTGCAGTACACCACCCTGGGCGCGGTCATCCAAAGCGGACAAAGCATTCTGGAAATCGTGCCTGTGCAGGACGACATGGTGGTGGAAGCCTACGTCAAACCCTCGGAGGTGGGCTTTTTGCGCGTGAACCAGAGCGCTGTCGTGAAGCTGTCGACCTTTGACTTCAACAAGTACGGCGGTCTGCAAGGCCAGCTGGAGTACATCAGCCCCGACACCTTGTCTGGCGACGGCAAGACCCGTCCGCCCGGCAGCCCGCCCGTGGACCTGGAAGAAGGCCACTACCGCATCCTGGTGCGCATCACCGACACCCAGCTGCACCGCCACGGCATCGACATGCACGCCAGCCCCGGCATGTCCGCGCTGGTGGAAATCAAGACCGGGAAAAAGACCGTGCTGGAGTACCTGCTGCGGCCGGTGCAATCGCTGACACAGGCCCTGCGCGAGCGCTGAGCCTGAACCGCTCGGCACGGTCGCAACCTCAAGCACCCACAAGCCCCCAGGAGAGCACCCATGAGCGGCATCATCGGCATCGCATCCCGGCACAACGCGCTGCCCAGCGTGTTGCAGGGCCTGCAGCACCTGGCACAAAAGGGGCATCAGCATTGCGGTCTGGTGGTGCACGGCCGCCAGGGCGACACGCCCAGCCCAGCGCGACTGCACCGCCACCGCAGAGCGCAAGGCGTGGACGCTTGGCTGCAGCAGCTGCACAGCCCCTGCCCTGAGCTCGGCCCGGGCGATGCGCGCGCCAGAGCCCACCCGCTGAACGGGCTGCAGGGTGCCTTGGCGCTGGGCCACATCGGACCGGCGGTGGACACCGGACCGCAAGCCCTGCAACAGGCGCTGCCGCAACTGAGCCACGGCCCGAATGCCCACCTGAACAGCCACGCACGGGTGGCCGTGGTGGTGCACGGCGCGCTGCAGGCCGCAGACGGGCTGCGCGAGGCCTTGCGCGAGCGCGATTACAGCTTCAAAAGTACCAGCGTGGCCGAACTGCTGGCGCACCTGATCGACGCCACCGGCCAGGACGATCCTGTGCAGGCCTTGCACCGCTCACTGGGCTTGCTGCAGGGGCCGGTGGCCCTGGGCGTGCTGTTCCACGACCAACCCGAGCGCATGTTCGCCATCCAGCGTGGCGCTGGCCTGCACGCGGCGGCCAGTCCCGACCTGCTGGCCTGGGCCAGCCACACGGCGGCCTTGCCGGCCGGTCTGGTGCCCTTGCCCGCCTGGCCAGACGGACAGGTGCTGGAGATCCAGGCGCACCCTGATGGAGTCACCCACACCGTGCGCGGCTGAAGCAGCCGCACGGTCTGGGGCGGGTGCCAGCCAGGCGTCACTGGAACAAGCTCGGCGGCGACACCACGCCGTAGTTGGGGCCGATGCCACCGGAGACAGGGGGTGGGCATTGGTTGCTCATCTGCACCAGGATGTATTTGTCATTGCCCCCTTGGGCGCCCAGGATGTTCAGGCAGGCAAAGCCCCGGATGGTGGCGGTGCTGCCTGGCACGACCTGGTCCAGCACCGGCATGACCACCTGGGTGCAGGGGTCTGTTTTGGCACCGATGCATTTTTCCACCGCCTTGTAGATGCTGGTTTTGCTGCCGTTGTCCAGGGTCACCGAATCCCCGATGGACAGCATGGGCGGAGGCGGGTTGAACAGTGCCGGATCGCGCTCGATGATCTTGTCGATCAGGTTGGCCCCTTGGCCTGTGAAATTGAGCGGTGTCCATTGGCCCGAATCGCAGGGACCGTAATGGTAGGCCGAACCGATCTTGAAGACATAGGGCTTCTGGGTGGCGGGGTCCAGCCGGGGCGCTGGGGGCTGGGCATTCATGTTCCAGAAGTTCTGGTACATGCACTGCGACATGGCCACCGGAAAAGACAGCTGCACGCGGCCAGGGCTGCTGATACCCGCCACCGCCGTGGCCCGCACAGGTTTGGTGTACAGCCCCCAGATGCTGGCGAAAAAAGTGCGCACCGGCCCCAGGTTCTGCCCCGCGCTTTTGCCCAGGCTCACTTGCACAGCGGGTGCGTCGTTGGCACCGGGTGTCATGGGCAGGCTTTGCAAGCCGGCGGCGGTCTGCGTGGTGTCCCAGTAGCCGGTTTGCACCTGGCCGTTGCTCAGGGCGTGTCCTGCCGCACGGTTCAAGGGGATGGCATTGCTGGCCGTACTGGCGGCGGCTGCCCAGTCGAGTGCAGAGGCGCCGTTGGTGTAGAGCTTGCGTGCGCCGGCCAACGCCGCCGCGTCGGCATCGTTTTGCAATTCGTTGCGCACCACATGCAGGTACGCCAGGTCCACCGCCAAGGCCGCTGCGCCCAAAAGCATCGGCAGCGTGACGGCCACCAACACGGCAACTGCACCTTTTTGGGCTTCAGGAGAAGTGGGGATTGTTTTCATGGCCATGTCCTTCATTCGTAGACCATCACCGTGCTCGACTGCAGGACCCAGGGCTGGCCCAGGATGGCGAACAGGCTGCCCAGACCAATGCCCTGAAAGGTGTATCGCACCGTGACCTGCAAGGTGGGGTCGCCACTCAAGCTGCCCTTTTGGATGAGCACCGTGGGCGGTGCAGGGTTGGTGCCCAGGCTGACCAGGGCGGTTTGGGCGTACAGATTGACCACGTTGCGGATTTGCGCATCGCTCAAGGGCGGGTTGCGCGCCACGATGCCGGCGCGCGCGCCTTCGCGGCTGGCGTTGGTGATCACGGTTTTGTCGTACAGGGCCAGGCTCAGGTCGATGCCACCGATCAACAAGCCCAGCAAGAGGGGCAGGATGAGGGCGAACTCGACCGCGGCAGCGCCGCGTTGCGCGGATGGGCTGTTCGAAGGTCGGTGGAGGTCAAAACGTCTGTGCATGGGCAAGCTCCCGAACTGGGCCCTGGCAGGGCCGGTGACAAAAGCCAGACCATAAAGAGCGAGGTCCATCGCCTCCGTGCGAGGCCTCACACGGTGCCAAACGCCAGGCCTGCCCATGGGCCTGTGGGGTGCGCTGCCGCACATGGCCACGCACAGCAATCCACGGACCGGTCGGCGGGGTATGCCAACACACTGAGCAACACCGCTTGCTTTTTTAAAGTGGCCCTTCGGTTGTGATTCATCAGGACCGATGCGAAGCCACATGGCCGCTGCACCTGCACCTTGGCTGTGCAGTTGCGACACCGGACTGGCTTGAAGTTCCTCTCAACTTTTCAACTCTGGAGTTCACTCATGAAAAATTTTTCAAACGCTTTCAAGGCATTTTGGTCCGATGAGCATGGGGCCACCGCCATTGAATACGGTTTGCTGGCGTCGCTGATCGCGGTGGCCATCATTGTTCCGGTCCAACTGGTGGGCACAGATCTGAAGGGCGTTTTCAACGCCGTTGCAGCCGCATTGGTCTGAAAGCGGTCCATCCCATGATCTGACCCGAAGGACACCATGCCCCTCAGCCTTTTTGACTGGACACACCTGGCCGCATTGGCCGCCATGCTCTTGGCGGCTGCGTGGCACGACACCGCCTACCGCCGCATCCCCAACACGCTGGTGCTGTGGGGCAGCTTGACCGCCCTGGGGCTGTCACTGTCGCCACACGGCATCGGTTGGGGCTCGGCGCTGGCGGGGGGCATGGTGGGCTTTCTGGGCTTTTTCTTCTTCTACCTCTTGCGC
>JAIXXW010000177.1 GCA_027490555.1 Comamonadaceae bacterium
AGGTGCTGGCAGCGTTGCGCCCATTGGCCATGGGTGGCCATGGGCTGGGTGCCGCTGAAAAGGGCGGGGCGCTCTGGCGCCATGCGGGCCTGGCGTTGCAGCAGGTGGGCGAGGTTCAAAGCGGTCTCCGTCTCAAGCTGTTCATACAGGCGGGCAGGGCCTGCTGGGGTTCTCTGTGGGGTTTTTGTGGGGTTTTTGTGAGGTCGTCGTGGTGCCTTCGTGGATCCTACGTCGTGCGCCGCAGCAGCAGGCGCAAATCCGGTCCTGTGCGGTCTGCCGCGTGGAATGCCAGCCGCACGGCCTGGCCCAGCTCGGTCAAGGCGGGCAGCAGGGCCATGCCCTGGCCGGGGCCCAGCAGTGCAGGCGCCATGTAGACCAGGTACTCGTCCACCAAGCCGGCCCGGATGAAGGAGCCGTTGAGCTTGTGACCCGCCTCCAGGTGCAGTTCATTGACCTCGCGCCGGGCCAGATCCCGCAACATGGCCGCCAGATCGACCTTGCCGCCGGGGCCAGGCATGTCGATCACCTGCACACCGCGCGCCGTCAGGGCCTGGCGTTTGTCGGCCAGTGCTGGATTGGCCGGATCGCCAGCGGTGTACAGCCAGATCTGCCGCGCCGAGTCGCCTTCGCCTTGCGTGTCCAGCAGCCTGGCGTTCAAGGGGATCTCGAGCCGGCTGTCCACCACCACCAGGTGGGGCTGGCGCGGCGCATCCAGGCCACGCACTGTGAGCAGGGGGTTGTCTTCGAGCACGGTGCCGATGCCGGTCAGGATGGCACAGGCGCGGGCACGCCAGGCATGGCCGTCGGCACGGGCTTCGGGACTGGTGATCCACTGGCTTTGGCCGTTGGGCAGGGCGGTTTGGCCGTCCAATGAAACGGCCACTTTCATGCGCACCCAGGGCAGTCCCCGGCGCATCCGCTGGAAAAACCCGATGTTCAACTCATGCGCCTGGCGGGCGAGGGCACTGTGCGGGTCCAGTGTGTCGGTCTGCACACCGGCGGCCGCCAGCCGCGCCATGCCCCGGCCAGCGACCTGGGGATTGGGGTCGGTCATGGCCGCCACCACGCGCCCAATGCCCGCAGCCGCCAGGGCATCGCAGCAAGGCCCGGTGCGCCCCTGGTGGGCGCAGGGCTCGAGCGTGACCCAGGCGGTGGCCCCTTGCACCCGGTGCCCACGCCCGGCGGCATCGCGCAAGGCCATGATTTCGGCATGCGCACCGCCGGCCCTTTGGGTGTGGCCCTGGCCCAGCACGGTTCCGTCGGCGGCGGTGATGACACAGCCGACGCGGGGGTTGGGTGAGGTCAGCCACAGGGCCTGGCCGGCCAGATCCAGGGCATGTTGCATGGGCGTGAGGTCGGTGTTCAAAGAGGTCACGGCAGTCAAAGCAAGGTGGTCGGGTGGCACGACCACGGGGTCGGCCCATCACGGAGAGGATACGCCAAGCCAGAGGGGGATGGCCGAGGCACTGCTGTGCCACAGGATGTGTCCTTGGCCGACGCCGGCCCGTGTGCCGCTGGGCTGGGGGAGCTCACCTGCGCCGGCCCATGTGACGCTCACCTGCAGGTCGATCACCAGACCGTCTGGCCGGGGGGTGCTGAGCATTTTGCGCTGGTAGCGAATGCCATGGATCAGGATGTCATCTTGGACAGGGCAGCTCTTGCCCTGGGCTTGCCAGCAGTCCATGGCTTCCTGGGCCAGCAGATGGGCCACCGTGTGCTGGCGGTTGTCGGTGGCCGATTGAAAGGTTTTCAGGGCCAATTGGGTGGTCCCGGCCAGGCCGATGCCCAGCACGGCCGAGGCGATCAGGGCGTCGACCAAGGCCATGCCCTTTTGAGCGCCCGCTGGAGGCTTCATGGCGTGCCATCGCTCCAGCTGCCGTGGATGCGTTGCGTGCGGGTGGCATCCATCCCTTCTGGCCAATGCAGGGTGTAGGCTTTGCGGCCTTCGGCCCTGGCCAGCACAGCGCCGGCCCGCCAATCGGGCAGGCCCGATTCCACCACCAGCTGGCCCTCGACGCTGCCGCCTTGCCAAGCGCGCACCTTCTCGTCGTCACAGCCTGAGTCCAGCACGACCGTGCCCAGGATGCGCACCGCAGCGCCCAGGTGCGGACAACGCGCGCTGCAGGCCAAAGCGGAAAACACCAGCAAGACGGGGTGCTCGCTGGTGCCCACACTTTGCGTCCAAGGGGCAGGGCTGTCGATCCAGTAAACGGTGCGGGGTGGGGTGCTGCTGGCGCTGAGCCCCTGGCTTTCCTGGGCCCGGGACCAGGCCTGCACTTCCTCCTGCCGGATCTGTCCCAGCACGCTGCGCCAGGCAGCCCCAGTGCAGGGGCTGCGCGTGGTGGCCGTGCTGGGGCCGACCCTGTCGCCGCCAGCAGGCAAACTGGCCGCTTGCAGGGCCAGGCAGCTCAGGTTTTCCGCCGCTGAGATGAGGCCATTGCGGTCGGTGTCCGGCACGAAATGTGTCTGCACGGCGGGGCCGATGGCATTGCCGCTGCAGACCTCGCCTTGGCGCGACAGGGGGCATACGCGCACCCCTGCGCCCGGGGCTGGGTGGAGGCAGCCGTTCAAGACCAGCGCCGCCGTCGCGGCCAGTGTCGGCGCGGGCGGCATCACAGGCACGAACAGGCTTTCGCGCACCTGTGCCCGGCTTTCATGACCGGGCATGCTTGCACTCGCATGTACCCGGATCACATGCGGCGACTGCACCAGATCCCGCACCAGGGTCGCAGACAGACGGGCCTGGGGCATGGCCGGGTGGGGCGCGAGCGGCCAATCGCTGCATTGCCACTGCAGGCCGTTCACCCCCTCAGGGCAGAGGCCGCGTGTGGCAAACAGCGCATGGCTGTTGTGGGCGCTGGCGACGATCAGCGCCTGGGCGCTGGCCAAAGCCGCATCGGCCGCCAGGCGTGCCTGTATGGCGTGAGCATGGTTGCGGTTGGCCAGTTGGTCCACCAGCACACTGCGTGCGCTGAACAGGCTGGTCAAAGCGGCCAGGGTCACCAGCCCAATGGCCACCAACAGCGTGATGGCACCGCGCTGGGCTGGGGCAGTGCGGTGGCCGGTCATGGGCAAAAGCGCGCTTGCTGGCTGGCGGGCACGGCGTTGCGCAAGGCGATGGTGTGTGACAGGCTGAGCCGGCGCGAGGCATCTGCGGGCCATTGCGCGGTCAAATCCATCCGCAGGGTGCGCTCAAGCCAGCCACTGTGTGCTTGGCATTGCAGATGCCACCGCAAAGCGGTGATCCGAAGGTTGGCGCGGTCCGAGATGGCTTGCCAGCTGCCGTGGCCCAGACAGGAGCGGCGGGCCTGCAGCGCCCCATCGACCAAGCGAAAACCCATGCACTCGTTGTCTTCGCGCAGGCCATTGTGGTTGCGGTCATGGCTGAAGTCGATCTGGTCGCCCTGGATGCTGAAGTCCAGTCCGTCCTGGCAAAAGGGCGCATCGCAGCGCTCGGGGGCGCGCTGTTGCCAGGCCAATGCCGTGTACTGCGCTTTGCGCAACTCCCGCGACATCCAGTGGACGGCCGAACGCAAATCATGGTGCAGGTGGCTGTCTTGCAAGGTCGCATGGTGATGCCCCAGGTGCTTGGCCAACATGGCGCTGCCCGCTGCCAGCACCACCAAACCCACTGACAGGCCCACCATCAGGCCCATCAAGGTTTCGCCCCGTTCTCGATCGGTGGGCATGCGCTTCATCGCCGCCAGCAACGGTGGGGATCGCTGTCCACCTGGTCTCCCGCCCCCCAAATCGCGGTGGCGCTGCCTTGCCACCGCAAATGCAGGGGGGAGCACCTGCGGTCGGCAGACTGGCTTCCCAAACCGATGGCCTGCGCCACATAGCCATCGGCCGTGGCTTCGATCAGGCGTATCCGGTAATGACCCGAGGGCGAGAGGTCGCTGCGCCAACCCAGGTCCGCGAGGCTGTCGGCGTGGCGCTCGTTCATGCTGCGCCAGCGCACCTGGTCGGTTTGCAGCTGCAGCAATGCCGCCTGTCCATCGCTGCGGCGGGCCATCCGCTGCTGGTCCTGGTAGGTCGGCAAAGCCAATGCCGTCAGCGATCCCAACAGCGCCACGCAGATCAGCATTTCCGTCAGGGTCCAGCCCCGGCTGGCCCAGTCCTCTGCTCGGTCCCGGTGCAGACCCGACGCCGATGGTGGGTCTTGGTGTGCTTCCGTTGGCATGCCCCCTCCTTTTTGGAAATATTGTGTTCTTTTGTATGCGGCTTGTACAGTGTGGCGATGTCCTCCTGAACAGCGCACATGCCCATCCCCGCACCGCTCAAGCCATTGGCCCAGGCCAAGAACAGCGCCACAGGCTTTACCTTGATGGAAGCGGTGCTCGTCATTGCCGTGTTGGCTGTGTTGGTGGGCTTGACCGCGCCCGCCATGACGGGCTGGCAGGCACGCCACCGTGTGCAGGCACAGGCAGAAAGCCTGCTGGACAGCCTGGTGCTGGCTCGCTCCGAGGCTTTGCGCAGGCAGCACAGGGTCACGCTGTGCGCCAGGTCACAAGAGGGCCTGTGCGATCCTGAGGGGCAATGGCAGCAGGGCTGGCTGGTGTTTGTCGATGCCAACCACAACGGTCTTCGCGACAGCGGCGAGGTGTTGCTGGACACGCGTGAAGCCCTGCCCAAGGGGGTGCAGGTCGGTGTCAGCCTCACCGTCAAAACCTACTATGCCTACAACGCCGAGGGCCGCAGTGCGACGGTGCAGGGCGCCTTCATGGCCGGGACATGGCGCTTTTGCGTGGGGAGCTCGTCACGCGCTTGGCGGGTGGTGGCCAATGCGCTGGGCAAGCCCAGGATCGAGTCCTACACCTCCGAGCAATGCCCCTGAGGGCCTGGCCCGAACCCGATCAGCTCTGCACCTCGTCCACCAGCGTTTTGAAAGCGTCGATGTCTTCAAAATTGCGGTAGACGCTGGCAAAGCGCACATAAGCCACTTTGTCGAGCTTTTTGAGTTCGCGCATGACCAGCTCGCCAATGCGGTGCGAACCCACTTCGCGGATGCCCAGATTGAGCAGCTTTTCCTCGATCCGCTCGATCGCGCTGTCCACCTGTTCGGTGCTGACAGGGCGTTTGCGCAAAGCCAGGTTCAGGCTGGCCAGCAATTTGTCCCTTTGGTAATCGATGCGCCGACCGTCCTTTTTGACGATGGCCGGAAAATTGACCTCCGGCTTCTCGTAAGTGGTGAAGCGCTTTTCACACGCGCCGCATTGGCGTCGGCGGCGGATGAATCCGCCATCTTCCGCCAGACGCGTCTCCACCACCTGGGTGTCGATGTGCGCGCAAAAAGGACATTTCATGGCGGCCGCCGATCAACCGTAAACCGGGAAGCGGCTGGTCAAGGCATGCACCTTGGCGCGCACGGTGGCCAAATTGGCCTCGTCCAGCGGGTTGTCCAGCACGTCGGCAATCAGGTGGGCGGTGGCACGGGCCTCCTCGTCCTTGAAGCCGCGGGTGGTCATGGCCGGTGTGCCGATGCGCACACCACTGGTCACAAAGGGCTTTTCCGGATCGTTGGGGATGGCGTTTTTGTTGATCGTCATGTGCGCCTGGCCCAAAGCAGCTTCGGCCACCTTGCCGGTGATCCCCTTGGCGCGCAGGTCGACCAGCATGACGTGGCTCTGGGTGCCGCCGCTGACGATGCGCAGACCGCGCTGTGTCAAGGTTTCGGCGATGATCTGCGCATTTTTGACCACCTGGGCCTGGTAGGCCTTGAACTCGGGCTGCAGGGCTTCCTTGAAGGCCACGGCCTTGGCCGCGATCACATGCATCAGCGGGCCGCCTTGCAGGCCAGGGAAGATGGCGCTGTTGATGGCCTTTTCGTGCTCGGCCTTCATCAAGATGATGCCACCGCGCGGTCCACGCAAGCTCTTGTGGGTGGTGGAGGTCACCACATCGGCATGCGGCACCGGGTTGGGGTAGACGCCAGCGGCGATCAGACCGGCGTAATGGGCCATGTCGACCAAAAAGATGGCGCCGACTTCTTTGGCCACTTTGGCAAACCGGGCAAAGTCGATGTGCAGCGAGTAGGCAGAGGCGCCGGCGATGATGAGTCTGGGCCGGGTTTCCCGGGCCTTGGCTTCCATCGCGTCGTAGTCGATGGCTTCGTTGGCGTCCAGGCCATAGCTCACCACGTTGAACCACTTGCCCGACATGTTCAGCGGCATGCCGTGGGTCAGGTGGCCACCTTCGGCCAGGCTCATGCCCATGATGGTGTCGCCGGGCTTGAGGAAGGCGAGGAACACGGCCTCGTTGGCCGACGCCCCGCAATGCGGCTGCACATTGGCCGCCTCAGCGCCAAACAACTGCTTGATGCGGTCGATGGCCAGTTGCTCGGCCACGTCCACATGCTCGCAACCGCCGTAATAGCGTTTGCCAGGGTAGCCTTCGGCGTATTTGTTGGTGAGTTGGCTGCCCTGGGCGGCCATGACGGCAGGCGAGGCGTAGTTTTCGCTGGCGATCAGTTCGATGTGGTGTTCCTGACGGGCGTTCTCGGCCTGGATGGCTGCAAAAAGTTCGGGGTCAGTTTGCTCAATCAATGTCTTGCGGTTGTACATGGCAGTCCTTTGGATGGATATGGCCTTGACCAAAAAAGGGCGTTCTTTGACAAGGGCTGCCCAGGCGAACGGCTGGTAACCCGCGTCAGGAGGAGTCCCTCCCACACGGGCTGTGCGCTTCCCAGTGGTTCTGGTGGGGAACGGTGTCCACCACGCTCCACGTCAGAGTGGTCTGTTTAACGCTAAACAGGCTCCTATCGCCAGTTGCGCACCCCGTGAGTGTAGCCCAGTCGACCCCATGGACAGGCCGAAAAGGCCGATCACATGCGGCCGTGCGGGGGCAATTCCTGAGCCCTCGACTGGCGCGCCATGCTCTCCAAACGCTGGTGTTCCGCCAGCACACGGTGGACATACTCGCCGCCATGGCGTTGCTCTGTGGCCATGGCGTACAGCTGCAGGGCGGCTTCGAGCGAGGCACTTTGCTCGATCAGGGCTTGCAAATGGCGTGCGCCCACGCGCAAATTGGTCAGGGGGTCAAAAGCAGCCAAAGGGCCACCGAAGGGCAACAAGGCCTGGTGTTGTGCTTGCGGGTCAATTTGCATCAGGCCCATGCCACCTTGGGCACCCGAAGCGAAGGGGTTGAAGCGCGACTCGATGGCCATCACCGCCAGCAGCAGTGTGGGTGAAATCTGGATGCTGTCGCCCACCCGCCAAGCTTCGGACACCAGGGCGCCCAAAGGCTCGGGCGATACCTTGTAGCGGCGGCTGAGCCACTGGGTGACCGCCGCCTGCTCTTGACTCAAGGCCAGTTCAGGCCGGCTGTTGAGGGTGGACAGTGGGTGGTCCTCGGCCGTTTGGAGGGATGGATCGGGGGCACTGTCCAGCCTGGACTCCAGCCAGCCCAGCAGCTGGTGGCTGGCAGTTTGCCGCCACTCGGGCTGAAATGTGAAGGCCATGGCCAGCGCCAAGCCCATAAGGCCCAGCATGGCCAGGCCATGGCGCGTCAGTTTCAGCAGTCCGGAATTCGCCAAGCGCTGCAGAATTCGTGTATTCATATAGGTGCTCACTCAATGCCCATGGCAGCCAAGGACCGTCCTCGCTGGGGGCGCACACGGTTCCATGTGGTGGATGTTTTGCAGGCCACGGGGGGCATGACACCGGTGTTCCGGTGGGGTGGGGCCCGCCTGGACGGAGAATCCCTGGTTTTTCAAAGTTGCGGGATTCTAAAAGATTAAAAGACCAATTCAAGAATAACAATTATTTTCTTGATATTGATCTTTGTATATGAGGGGGCTTTCGTGACCCTAAAACAGTCCCAAAAGCAACGCCATAGGACAAGGCGACTGACATGAAGGATTTAGGAGCGAAAATAGCCGGTTGTTGCATACCGCATGCGGCGGCCTGATCGCCTGCCATGGCAGAGCTGAATGGCCAGTCGGCTGCCCATGTGTTTTTGAAGAATTGACCGTGACCACTTCCTCCAAGCCCTTCGATCTTGCCAGTCAAGACCCCTTGATTGCCGCGATCTTCCAAGCCGCCACCTCCGGCGATCGCAGTGCGCGCCTGCGCGAGTGGCTGCAAACCAGCCCCAGCGAGGCCCAACTCCACGAGGTTTACCGGGAGTTGTCGTCCAAGGACAAAGGGGTGGCCAAACAGCTCAAGGAAAAAATCGACGAGATCAAACGCAGCCACGGACAGGAAGCCCTGGCCAGTGACTGGGCGCGCAAGGCCGAGCAGATTTTGTCCGCCCCGCGCCTGCACGTGGCCGATGCCATGGCTTGGCAGCGCGATGCCGCCAAAGCCGGAGCACCCTTGTCACGCGAACCCTTGGCGGGCTTGAAGATCCGTCTGGTGGAAATGGTAAAAGGCATCGAGGACCTGCAGCACCAGGTGATGGTGCAAAGGGAAGCTGCCGTGTTGCTGGCCCAGCGCATCGAGGTCCTGTCGACCAAGCCCCTGGCCGAAGCCCAGTCAGGCCGCTCGGGCCTGCACAGCGATGTGGGCCAGTGGCAAAGCCAGGCCCAGGCCCTGATGGGCCACACCCTGTGGCCCAGTGTGGACCCCAAATACCCCGGCCAGCTCGACAGTGCCGGCAAGCAGATGCAAGCCGTTTGGGATGGCTTCTCGGCGGCCCTGGCCGCTGCCGAACTGGCATCGGCGGATGCGCAGGCCGTCTTGCCACCTGTGCCGGTGTGGGCCGATGAAATCCGGCGTCAACGTGGCGAAGTGCTTGCAGTCAGCCCGGTTTCTGCCACGCCAGTGCAGGCGCAATCCCCCGACAAATCCGAAAAAACTTCCAAGACCGACAAAGCCGTCAAACCCAAGGTCGACGCGGCCCAGCGTCAGGCCCTGCGCGACCAAGCCTTGCAGACCGTCACGCCCCTGCTCGAAGCGCTGGAAAAGGACATCGCCCAGACGCCAGGCGCGGCCCTGGCCGAAGCGGCTTCGGCATTGCGTGCCGCCTTGAATGTGCATGGCAAACACCTCGACACCAGCTTGGATGAGCGCCTGCACCTGGCCCTCACTGCCGCAGGGGATGCCCAGGGCTGGTCGCGCTGGCTGACCGATCAGCTGCGCCTGGATCTGGTTCAGCAGGCAGAGGCTTTGCTGGACGCCCACAAGGCCCCCACCTTGGGTGGGCGCAAGATGCAAGACAAGCTGCGCCAATTGCGCGACAGCTGGAAGCAGATGGATCAGGGTGGCCTGCCCAACCATGCCTTGTGGAAGCGTTTTGACGCGGCCTGTACAGAAGCCTACACAACCGTCATGGCCTGGCTGGAGCAGATGAAAAAGGACTCGGCCGATCAGCGTGCCCAGCGTGTGGCCCTGATGGAAGAGGTCAAGGCCTGGACCGCCGCCCACGCGACCAGTGAGGATTGGCGAGGTCAACTGCGCGCCCTGCACCAGTTCTCCGACCGGTGGCGCAATGCGGGTCACCTCAGTGAGAAGGCCTTTGCCGAAATGCAGGGCCAATGGAAAGGCGTCATCAAAGCGGCGGCGGCCCGTCTGGAAGCTGCCCAAAAAGCCAGCATCGAGCGACGCCAGGCGCTAATCCAGGAAGCCCAGGTCTTGGGCGCCGAACCTGCTTTGCGGGTGGACGCCATCAAGGCCTTGCAGCAGCGCTGGCAATCCGAGGCGCAGTCGGTCCCCCTGGACCGAAAGACCGAACAAAAACTGTGGGAGGTCTTCCGTGCGCCGCTGGACCAAGCCTTCCAGCGCAAAGGTTCTGAACGTACACCGTTGGCCACGACCATGAGTGCCCATGACCGCGCTGTCCTGGAGGCTTCCAAAGCGCTGGACGCGGCCAACGCCGGGGGCGATGTGGCCCAGATCCGTGCCGCCATGGCGGCGCTGGAGGCGGCATTGCGGGGGCAGGCCTTGCAAGCCAAAGACAGCCCCAGCGCAGCCCCAGCACCCAGCGAAGCCACCGAGCCCTCGCCCGCAGTCGAGGCTGAAAACGGCGACACCGGTGCAAACCCCGAAACACCTGCAAGCCCAGCAGCCCCGGTGGCCAAGGCCGCCAAACCCGTGGTCGCCGTGCGCGGCGATGACCGGCCCGGAGCCAAACGCCAAGACATCCCGGCAACTCGCGAAGGCCGCAAAGACCCCCGTGGGCCTGAGCGTGGTGCCCGCTTTGGCCCTGACCGCGGTCCAGGCCGTGGCACGGAGCGATTGGGGGACCGTGCGGGACGGACAGATGCCCGTCAAGAGCGTGGTCCGCGCTTGGGCGATGCCGCTTTTCGCGCCCAGCGCGAAGCCATGGAACGTGCCGAGATGGCCTTGCGCAAGCTGGCCGCTCAAGCCCATGGCGAAACGCTGTCCCGCTTGATGTCGGCCTGGCAAGCGCGCCGTGCCGAAGATTTGCCGACGGCCCAGGAGTTGGGCAAAACCGTGCAAGCATCGACCCGTCAGGCCTGGGTGCAAGCCCTCAGCGCCGCGGCCAAGGACGGTGCGCGCACCGCCTTGCTGCGCCTGGAGATGGCGGCCGAAGTGCCCACACCGGCCGATCACCTCGGTGAGCGTCGCGCTTTGCAGTTGCAATTGTTGACCCAGCGCCACCAGCCAGGCCCGAAAGAGACC
>JAIXXW010000265.1 GCA_027490555.1 Comamonadaceae bacterium
GCCCTGGCGGCCGTGCGGGTGAAGCGGGGATCGACCACGATCATCTTGCAGCCATTTTCCTTGGCGTGCAGCATGTGCAGCATGGACACGGGGTGGGCTTCGGCCGCGTTGGAGCCGATGTACAGAGCGACCTTGCTGTTTTGCATGTCGTTGTACGAATTGGTCATCGCGCCATAACCCCAGGTGTTGGCGACACCCGCCACCGTGGTCGAGTGGCAGATGCGGGCCTGGTGGTCGCAGTTGTTTGAACCCCAAAAGCTCATGAACTTGCGCAGCAAATACGCCTGCTCGTTGTTGCTCTTGGAGGAGCCGACCACATAAATGCTGTCGGGGCCACTGGCCTTGCGCAACTCGAGCATCTTGGCGCTGATCTCGTTGAGCGCGGTGTCCCAGCTGATGCGCTCGTACTTGCCCTTGACCAGTTTCATGGGGTAACGCAAGCGGTACTCACCATGGCCGTGCTCGCGCAAGGCCGCGCCTTTGGCGCAATGGGCGCCCAGGTTGATGGGGGAGTCGAACACCGGCTCCTGGCGCACCCAGACGCCGTTTTCCACCACCGCATCGACCGCGCAGCCGACCGAGCAATGGGTACACACCGTGCGTTTGACTTCCACCTTGCCGGCACCCACGATGGACGTGCCCTTGCCGGCATGGGCCTTTTGCACCAGCGTCAGCTGCGAAGCGGCCAAACCGACACCCACGCCCAGGCCGGAGCGGCGCAGGAAACTGCGGCGATCCAGGGTGGGCAAGGCCTGCGACAAACCGCGGCGCAGGCTGTGGATGAAGGGAGAAGCATCAGCACCCGAGGTGCCGGATTGTTTTTTGGTCAGCAACATGGAGGGCTCCAGTTGGGAATGAACAGGATTGAACCGGGAGAGAAATCAGACGCGGGTGGTCTTGTAATACCGCTGAACGTGCTCGCTCAGGGTATAGCCACCGCCGCGGGTGGGCTTGGGCAGGACAGGGGCGGCCGGCGCGGTGGACTTGACCACACCCGGCAAAACTGCGGTGGCCGCAGCCACAGCACCGACAGTGGCCGCACCCGAAAACAGGCTGCGGCGGGAAAGGGCAGAGGATTTGGAAGACATCAAGCGCTCCGTCAAATGTGGTTTGAGGGTCAACCCCAGCCGCAAACTCAAAACAAAGTTTGCGTTGGCGAGTATGTTACTGACGCCATCACAGTTGTTCAGGGTGAAAACCCTCGGTCAGCGCGGGAGATTGTCAAGTTGGTGACGGAGATCAAGTAAAAGGTCCCCCCCACCCAAGCGGGCTGGCACACACAGGCCTGCCCTGGCCTGTGGTGCATGGCATCGGTTCAGTCGTCTTTGCCTGAAGTGAAATAGTCATAAATGGACAAGCCCAAGCCACCCAGCAAGATCAGGGTGATGTCCATCTGTGGCAGCTTCAGGATGTAGGGCAGCAAGAAGGCGGCCATCAGGACAAGACCGAGCAGCCCTGTGAAGCGTTCAATGGATTTCATGTCAGATTCCTTTTGACAAATTCAGCCACCAGCCAACGCGCTGAGCGCATCAAGCGGGCATCGTTTTGGTGAGCACCAACGGCCTGCACACCCAATGGCAGACCATTGGACAGGTTCATCAGCGGTAAATTGAGACAGGGCAAACCTGCAAAACTCCAAGTCGTTTGCATGATCGGATTGCCCGTCGATGCCAGACCCAGGGGGGCAGTGCCCAAGGCGGCGGGGCACAAGATGGCGTCGTAACTGGCAAAGTACTCGTCAAAAGCACTCATGACATGGAACTGGCGGTCCTTGGCCGTCAAGTAATCGGTGACCGGGATGGTCATCGATTTTTCAAGGCGGGCTTGCAAGGCCTCACTCAGCTGTCCGCGGCTGTGCAACCATTCTTTTTGCAGGCAAAACGCCAACTCGGACTCGTTGATGGTGACCAACCAAGGCGCCACGTTGCGCACGATGTCGGGCAAAGCGGCATGCACCACGCAGTCGCCCAGGTGGTCCACAAAAGCCTCGTACGCTTCGCGGGCTTCCGGGTCGACCTGGTCCCACCAGGGTGTTTTGACAAAGCAAAATTTGGGCGGCAGCGGCGGCTCAGAAACGGCCACATCGTGGATGCGCCGAGGGGCCTGGCGTGCGGTCGCAGGGTCATGGCCGTCGTCACCGGTCAGGATTTCGGCCACCCAGGCGATGTCTTCGAGGTTGCGGGCGAACACGCCCACCTCGTCCAAGGAGGGCGACTGGTCGAGCACCCCGGTGCGCGGCACCAGGCCGCGGGAGGGCTTGTACGCATACACACCGCAGTAAGACGCTGGACGGATCACCGAACCATTGGTTTGCGTGCCCAGCGCCACGGGCACCATGCCCGCAGCCACGGCAGCAGCGGAACCACTGGACGAACCGCCAGGGGTGTGGGCCGTGTTGTGCGGGTTGCAGGTCGGCCCGGGATGGGTGGTCGCAAACTCCGTGGTCACGGTTTTGCCAAAGACCACGGCCCCGGCCGCGCGCAGCCGCGACACCACCGTGGCATCGCCCACCGAGTAGCGACCCTGGTGGATGGGACTGCCGTATTCGGTGGGAAAGTCCATGGTGTCGATGATGTCCTTGACAGCGATCGGCACGCCATACAAAGGACCCGGCAAATGCCCGGAGGTGCGATCCCGCATCAGGTTATCTGCCTGCAGCGCCACCACCCGGTCATCGCGGTGAGCGAAGGCGTGTATTTTGTCATCGGCCGCGTCCACAAACTGGCCCAGCTTGACGGTGAACTCCTCCACCGTCTCCCGGCCACTGAGCAGATGCTCACGGATTTGCAGGGCCGTGAGTTCTGACACGTTGAGAGGACTGTCGCTCATCACTGCTGCTTGAAGAAATCGGGGTTGACCACCGACTCGTCGTTGGGGTCGCGCTCCATCTCCACCGACTGGTCGAAGAACACTTCAGGCAAATAGGTCACCATGGCAGGGAAGACATAGGTCATGGCCAGTGTGAACAAAATGATGTAGACAAACGGCATGCACCCTTTGAAGATGGTGTTCAGCTGCAGTGTTTTGGGTGCGACCCCTTTCAGATAATAGGCCGACATTGCCATCGGCGGGGTCAAGAAAGCGGTCTGAAGGTTCACCGCGATCAAGATGCCGAACAGGATCGGGTCGATGTCATACAAAGGCAGCAAAGGCAGGAAGATGGGCACGAAGATGATGATGATCTCGCTCCACTCCAAAGGCCAGCCCAGGATGAAAATCAGGAACTGGGACAGCAACAAGAACTGCAGTGGCGACAGGTTCAGGCCCAGCATGAAATCCTTCACCAGGTTCTCACCGCCCAAATAACCAAAAACCGATGCGAAAGTGGCAGAACCGACAAAAAGGAAACAGACCATGGCCGAGGTGCGGGCCGTCAGGTAAACCGACTCGCGCAGCCGCTGCCAGGAGAAGGCGCGGTAGACGATGGCCAAGATGATACCACCCAAAACGCCCATGGCGGCCGCTTCGCTGGGCGTGGCCAGGCCAAACAGGATGGAGCCCAGCACCGACATGATCAGGACGGCCAAAGGCAAGAAAGCCTTGAGCACCATCACAATGCTTTCCCAGACGGTGTACTGATCCACATCTTTGGGCTTGGGACACAAAGAGGGGTTGAGCGTGGCCCGCACGATGATGTAGAGCAGGTACAGGAAAGCCAATGTGAAGCCGGGGATGATGGCCGCAGCGTACATCTTGACCACCGACACGCTGGCCGTGGCCGCGTAAACAATCAGCAAAATGGACGGTGGAATCAAGATACCCAGGGTGCCACCGGCCGTGATCACACCACTGGCCAGTTTTTCGTCGTACCCGGCTTTGAGCATCGCCGGCAAGGCGATCAGGCCCATCAGGGCCACCACCGCGCCCACAATCCCGGTGGCCGTGGCAAAAAGCGTACAGGTGACCAAGGCGGCCACGGCCATGGAGCCCGGCAGGGCACGCAGGCCGACCTGCAAACTCAGAAACAACTTGTCCAGGATGTTGGCGCGCTCAATGATGTAACCCATGAACAAAAACAAGGGTATCGAGATGAGCACATCGTTGTTCATCACGCTGAAGGTGTTCTGCGTGAACAGGTACAGGATGCGGTTGTCCCAAATCAACTGGTCAGGAACGAAATAAGCATAAAAACCAAAGCCCATGCCCATGGCCATCATGGTGAAGGCGATGGGGAATCCGAAAAAGATGAAGACAATGAAAAGCCCCAGCATTAGGAGGGCGACAAACGGATCACTCATGATGGGTCTTTCTCTGCGTGCTGTTGGATCAACACTTGTTCAAGTTCTTCGACGTCGCCCCCGCGCGACAGCCACTCGCCGGTGCGGATGCACACCAGGCAACGCATGACTTCGGCCGCACCCGCGATCAGCAGCGTGACGCCGGCCACAAAAATGATCGACTTCAGGGGCCACACAGGCACGCCTGCAGGGCTGTTCACACTGGACTCCAGGATGCGGGTGCTTTCGTAGGCGTATTGGCCGCCTGTGAACACCATCGCAAAAATGCCTGGAAAGAAAAACACGAAATACAGCGCCAAATCCACTTTGGCTTGTGTCCGGTTGGACCAGTTGCGGTAAAAGAAATCGCCGCGCACATGCGAGTTGCGCGACAGCGCGTAAGCACCCGACATCATGAACATGGCGCCATACAGCATGTAGCTCATGTCAAACGCCCACACGGTCGGGCTGTTGAGCACATACCGCATGAACACCTCAAAGCAAGTGGATGCGGTCAATATCAGCACGCACCAAGAAAATGCATGTCCAATGGACTTGCTGAGAATGTCAATCCTGCGGATCCATACTTCCATGTGATTCACCTATTTCAGACAAAAAAGAAAGACTGCCGAAACGCATCTCGGCAGTCTTTGCAGCTCACGCCAGGATCAGACTGGCAGCTTGGTTTTCTGAACGTGCTCGTAAGCCATCCGGTAGTTGGCTTCGTTCGTGAAGTGGTAGAAGCCCACACGGCGTGACCAGGCCTTGAAGGAGTCGTTGATTTCCTTGAACATGTCGACTTCTTTTTCGAGCTTGGCGGTCACAACGTCCCAAGCGGCCAACTGGCCTTTGTAGACGTCAGCCGAGGTGCGGGAAACCTGGACCTTGTGCTTGACGATCAACTCCTGCAAGTCCTTGGAGTAGTTGTCGTGCGCCAGGGCGGTCGATGCGGTCGATGCGGCTTCGGCGGCGTACTTCAAGACGGCCTTCAGGTCGGCAGGCAGTGCGTTGTACTTGTCCTTGTTGAAGATGATCTCGAAGAATTCCTGGGCCTGGTGGAAAGAGCCCATGGAGTAGAACTTGGCCACGTCTTGTGCACCAAAGCGCATGTCGGCGGTGGGGTTGTTGAATTCGAAGGCATCGATCACACCGCGCTGCATGGCGGGCACGATTTCACCGCCGGGCAATTGCGCAACCGCCATGCCCATTTCTTGCAACATGTCGGCCGCCAGACCGATGGTGCGGTACTTGAAGCCCTTCAGGTCGGCAGCCTTCTTGGGTGGCGACTTTTTGAACCAACCCAGAGGCTGGGAAGGCATGGGGAAGGAGAAGAAGCCGACGACGTTCAGGTTCATCTTGGCGACCAGCTTGTCCCACAGCTGTTGGCCACCGCCGGCCTGAATCCAGCTCAAACCGATATCGGGCGTTGCACCGCTCACAGGGCCTGTGCCGAACAGCGAAGCCGATTTGTTCTTGCCATACCAGTAACCGGACACGTGGTGACCACCGTCCAGAACGCCTTTGCTCACCGCATCGATGATCTCGAAAGGCTTGACCACGGCACCTGCGGGCAAGTAGTCGATCCTCAGGCGGCCACCGGACATTTCATTGACGCGGGTGACGTACTGCTGGGCCATCTCGCTGAAAATTTCGTTGGTACCCCAAGAGCCTTGCATCTTGAACACGATGGGGGCTTGGGCCACAGAAATCATGGGCACGCCTGCCAGCGGTGCGGCCACGGCAGCGGTGGCGGCTTTGCCAAAGAAACGGCGGCGGCTGGCTTCGGGAGCGTCCGCGGATGGGGTGGAAATGTCTTGTTGAGCCGAGGTCATTGGGTGTCTCCTGTTAGACGTGAAAGCGTAAAAAGTTACTGCTCGGTATCAGATTATGCACGACGGTCAAACGCCAAGACTAGGTAGTAACCCTTGATGGGCTTGCCATTTTTTTCAATTGAAAGCGCAAAAAAAATCCATCAACTCAGCAGGTCAAACCCTTGGGCTTCGACACTCAAAAAGCCCTCGGTGAAGTGGGCCAGCCGGGCGTAAAACACGGCCTTGGGATGGGCGAGCAGCGCCTGACACATGCGCGACAGCCAGGGCTGAACATGCTGGTTGAAAAACGCCATCTGGGACGAAAGGTTGGACACCGCCACATCGTCCCCGGCGATCAGGTAACGCATGACCTCCAGGACATACGCCGCATGGTCTTCGGTCTCGAACATGTCCTGGCTGCGGGCCAGCCCCAGGGCGGCCAGGTCGTCGCGCAGCTTGACCAGGGGTTTTTCGTTCAGGAAGCCGCTCAGGTAGTGCGACCCGAACAGGTACACCTCGGGCTTGCCCACCCCACCAAACAGCTGGCTGTACTCGGCGGCAATTTGGGCCTGCGTCATGCTGCGCGCGCAGGCCACCAATTCACGCCAGGGCTCCTCGAGGAAGGCGCCCGCATCGGGCGCTTCGGTCACGGCCACCTGCAATTGGGCCAGCAATTCGTCGGTGGGTGCGGCATAAAAAAGCAGGGACAACAGGCCATACACTTCGGCGCGCGCGGTTTCTTCGTCCAGCGCATGGCTGCTGGCGGACGGGTTCAGTTCTTGGGTCATGGCTGTGGCGGATCGGATTTATCGGGGCAAGTTGCCATCGGTGATGCGCACCTGGTTCTCGTCGGTGAAGATGTCCACCACGCGGCAGTCCCCGCACATTTTCAGACGCTCCAGGGCAGGCCCCTGGAACATGCTGTGGCCCGCCAGACGTCCCAGCATGGTCTCGATGGCCTTGAGGGTGCCAAAGGGTTTGCTGCAGCGGATGCACGCGTAGGGCGGGCTGCTGTGCACCACACGCGGCTGGGCGCGCTCGGGCAGCAGCGACAGCCGCGCCTGCAAGGTGATGGCGTTTTCCGGGCAGGTCTTGGCGCACAGACCGCACTGGACACAATTTTTCTCGACAAAGCGCAGCTCGGGCTGCAAGGGGTTGTCCTGCAAGGCCGACGAGGGGCAAGCCCCCACACAGCTCATGCACAGGGTGCATTGGCTGCCATCGACCGTGATGCTGCCCAGCGGCGATCCGGCAGCCGGCAAGGCCAGTGCCTTGGGGCGTTGGGCCTCTTCCAGGGCCATGACGGGCGACTGCGCCATCAGGTGGTCGATCACCAGCTCCAGGTTGCTGCGCTTTTCGGCCTGCACCGCGTGACGCGCGGCAGCGACCGGCCCCGTGGGCAGGCGGCTGGCCTTGAGGCTGTGCGCGCACAGGCGCTGCAGGCTCTCGTCCAGGGAAGCGGCGCTGGTCGCCTCGATCAGCTGGAAATGCGCCCCGGTGTAGCCCAGGCCATGAAGCAGGCTTTGCGCCACGGCCATTTGTTCCATCAGGGCGGTGCGGTACTGGGGCGCATCTTCCTGGGTCAGCAGCACCAGCACCTGCCGTGCCCCATAGGCCACGGCCGACAACCACAGCTCCAGGCCCACGCTGGCCGTGTGCCACAAGGCCAGCGGCATCACGCGGGCAGGCAGGCCCTGCATCGCACCCAGCTGCGCGCCCCGGCCGAGTTCGTCGACCAGGGCCTGGCCCTGCGCCTGGCTGTGCAAGAGCAGCGCGGCATCGCGCCCGCCTGCGGCCTGGTAGGCGGTGAGCAGGCTGCGGATTTTGGCGCCCTGCTCGGCCGGGCGCGGGTAGGCGTAAGTGAGGGCCCCGGTCGGGCAAGCCGTGGTGCAGGCCCCACAGCCCACGCACAGATGGGGGTTGACCACGATTTGCTGACGGCTTTTGTCCGAGCGCACGGCCTCGGCCGAGCAGATGTCGATGCAGGCGCTGCAGCCCACCTGCTCGTTGCGGCTGTGGGCACAGAGTTTTTGCTTGTAGGCGAAAAAGCGCGGCTTCTCGAATTCGCCGACCAGCTCGCGCACTTTCAACAGGGTTTGCAGGTCCTGCCCGTCCCAGCGGAAATAGCCTTGGGGCAAGGCATGCACGGTGAAACCGGGCGTGGCCCCTGCGCCACGCAGGTCGAGCACCACATCGAAGCGCTCGCTTTGCACACGGGCGTCACGCGAGAAGTCGATGGCCCCTGCGGCTTCACAGACCTTGACGCAATCGCGGTGCGCGCTGCAGCGGGCCAGGTCCACCTGGTAATCGAGGCCGATGGCCTGCTCCGGGCAGGCGGCCACACAGGCGTTGCAGCGGGTGCACAGGTCCAGGTCGATCGGATTGCTGGCATCCCAGGACACCTCGAATGCCCCCAGCCAGCCCTGCAGACTCATCAATTGGCCAGCGAGCACCGGAAAACGGCGCTCCTGCCCTCCCCCAGCGGCTCCAGGGCCCTGGGCAAAGATCGTCACCTGCATCGCGTCGGACAACAAGCGGGCCGCACGCTCGGCCGCATCCAGGGCGCCGATGATGAGCACGCGACCCTGACTTTTGTAGGTGACCGTGGGCACGGGCTCGGGCTCGGCCAGGTGGGCGGTGGCCAGCAAGGCGGCCATCTTGGGTGTGGCCTGCCCGGCTTCGCGGCTCCAGCCGCCGGTCTCCCGGATGTTGACAAAACGGATCGGCGATACCGCGCCTTCGGTCTGCTCGGCCAGTTCGGTGAACAGGCGCTTTTCCTGCGTGCAGGCCACCACCACGGTGTCACCGGTTTTCACGGCTTTTTGAAACTGCCCGGCTTCACGGCGGCACAAGGTGGTGTGCAGCGTCAGGTCTTCACCCAGAGCTTGGCCCAGCGCTGGGGCTTGCAGGGGCATGGTTTGGTTGCAGTTGCAAATCAGGGTGGTCATGGTCGGTCTGTTCAGAAGCCTGCGGCGACGGTGTGGCCTGCCAAGGCGGTGTCTGGGATGGCGTGGACTGTGCCACAAGTGGCGTGTCTTCTGGCAGGGCAGGACTTTGCTCAGGGTTTACCTGCACGTCGCAGGTACCGGCCTGGGGCGCATCGCTTGGCAATTGGGCGGGGAAAAGGTTGAGGAATTCGGCACCGACCATTTTTTCCAGCATGCCCGCTGGCAAAGGGTCCGGTGTGTTGTAGTCGCCAATGTAGATGTCCAGCCCGTCCATCACATTGAAGTGCGGGTCGGTGAAGAGTTTTTTCAAGGCCGCATTGCGCACCTCGCCGGGCACGCCCTGCCGCATGAAACCCTGAAAATCAGACTGCGGCGTCAGGCGCTGCACATCCTCCAGGGTCGGCAAGGGATCTGGCGGCTCCTGGGCAGGCGCAGTGGCCGTGCCGCGGGCCGATGGACCAGCTTCGCCACTGTTGGGCAGGGGCTGGGCCCGAAGGGGGTTGGAGGCCGGCGGGGCGGCCACAGCGGGCCCAGGTGCTGCCTTCGGCTCGGGCGGAGGGGGGTCACCGGTCTCCAGGCCCTGCTTGCGGCGGGACCAGCGGCTGAAAAAATTGTCGCTCATGGTTGCTGCCCGGCGCCCTTGCGTTTGCCGTCGGTGCTGACCGAAGCGGGCTGGCCAAAGCGGTCGGTCAGGCGTTGAAAGCTCTGCGGACGCTGGCGCTTTTTTTCTTCGGGCACGAAATGCTGTTCGGCGAAAGTCCGGACCCAGGCCACCACATCGGCCGGGGCCGGCGAGGTCTCCACGGTTTCCTGGGCATCCAGCCAACGGCCCGCATCGTGGTAGCTCAGGCTCACGGCCTGCGGCACCGCCCGTGGCTCACCGCCGTCTTCGGCATCCACCAGCCGCCACAGCACGAAGTAACAGGGTGTGGGCGAGGTGACATTGAGCCAATAGCCTTCGGCATCGTCGGCAAACAGCCCGACCGACCAAGCCGGGTACAACCACAGGGCTTCACCCTCGGTCTGGCGCAGGCAGCGAGGCGCTTGGCCAAAACCGGATTCCTGGGGCACCACATCGGCCAGCACCCAGCGCCAGGCTTGCCAGCGCGCCATCGGCCCTTGCACCGCCTCGCGGCGCATCAGAACAGCCACATCGATTTGTGGACGTGAAGACATGGACAGCCGACCCCCTGGAGAAAAACCTGCTCAGCAGCGTCGCACAACACCATGCGACGGCCAGCCCGGCAAGAATACCCGACATTGCTGCGCCGGCTGTCACATCCCTGCCAGCACCGGCTCGACCCGCACGGCGCAGTATTTGAACTCCGGGATCTTGCCAAAGGGGTCGAGCGCCGCATTGGTGAGTTCGTTGGCCGCCGCTTCCACAAAGCCAAAGGGGATGAAGACCGAGCCAGACGGTGTGCCATTGTCCTGGCGCAACACCATCTCGACCGCGCCCCGACGCGATGCCAAGCGGATGCGTTGCCCGGGCTGCAGCTGCATGCGCGCCATGTCTTGCGCACACATCGAGGCCGTGGCCGCAGGCTCCAGCGCGTCGAGCACGGTGGCGCGGCGCGTCATGCTGCCGGTGTGCCAATGCTCCAACTGGCGCCCGGTGATCAGCACCATCGGGTACTCGGCATCGGGCTGCTCATGGGCCGGGATCAAGCCGGCGGGCACCAGCCGCACACGGCCATCCGGGGTGGGGAAATGGTCCTGGAAAACAATGGCTTGGCCGGGATCGTCGGCGCTCACACAGGGGTAAGTGACGGACCCCGCATTCAGCCGTGCCCAGTCGATGCCACCGATGGCCGGGGCCATGGCCTGGCGCATTTCCTCGTACACCGCAGCCACCCCGTCGTGTTCGCCATCGTACGCCCAGCGCAGTCCCAGGCGGGCGGCGATCTGCTGGATGATCCACAAATCGGGTTTCGCATCGCCCGGTGGCAGCACGGCCTGGCGGCCCATTTGCACGGTGCGGTCGGTGTTGCTCACGGTGCCCGTCTTTTCGGGCCAGGCGCTGGCGGGCAGCACCACATCGGCCAGCCAGGCGGTCTCGGTCAGGAAAATGTCCTGCACCACCAGGTGCTGCAGGCTGGCCAGGGCGTGCCGGGCGTGGTTCAGGTCCGGATCGCTCATGGCCGGGTTCTCGCCCATGATGTACATGCCACGCACCTTGTGCGGGTCGCTCTCGGGCGCGAGCGCCTTGTGCATGATTTCGACCACGGTGTAGCCGGGCTGGTCGTCCAGCGGGGCGCCCCAGAATTTTTCAAACCAGTCGTGTGCCGACCTGTCGCTGACGCGCTGGTAGTTGGGGTACATCATCGGGATCAGCCCCGCGTCGCTCGCGCCCTGCACATTGTTCTGGCCGCGCAAGGGGTGCAGGCCGGTGCCGGGGCGACCGATCTGGCCGGTGAGGCTGGCCAGCGCGATCAGGCAACGCACGTTGTCGGTGCCATGCACATGCTGGCTCACGCCCATGCCCCACAGGATCATGGCGGCTTTGGCGCTGGCGTAGGCGCGTGCCACTTCGCGGATGGTGTCGGCCGGGATGCCGCAGATGGCGCTCATGGCCTCGGGTGTGTAGTCGCGCACATGGGCCCGGAGTTCGGCCACGTTGTCGGCCCGCTCGCGCAAGAAGGTCTCATCGCACAGGTTCTCGGTGACGATGACGTGCAGCATGGCGTTGAGCAGGGCCACATCGGTGTCGGGCTTGAAAGGCAGGGTGCGCCATGCATGGCGTCCCAGGTCGGTGATGCGCGGGTCGGCCAGCACGATGCGCGTGTCACGCTGGGCGGCGTTTTTCATCCAGCTGGCCGCCACCGGGTGGTTGGCGGTGGGGTTGGAGCCGATCACGAGGATGAGGTCCGAGTGCTCGACATCGCGCACCGGGTTGCTGACCGCACCCGAGCCCACGCCCTCGAGCAGCGCCGCCACACTCGAGGCGTGGCACAGGCGGGTGCAGTGGTCCACGTTGTTGCTGCCAAAGCCAGTGCGCACCAGCTTCTGGAACAGGTAGGCCTCTTCGTTGCTGCCCTTGGCCGAGCCAAAGCCCGCCAAGGACTTGGGGCCATGTTGCGCGCGCAAATCCCGCAGCGGCAAGCTGGCCCGGTCGAGGGCTTCTTCCCAGCTGGCCTCGCGAAACACCTCGCGCCAGTCGGTGTGGCCTTGCAGCAGCGCCAGGTCCTTGGCCACGCCCGGCTTGCGGATCAGCGGCCGGGTGATGCGGTCGGGGCTGTGGATGTAGTCCATGCC
>JAIXXW010000319.1 GCA_027490555.1 Comamonadaceae bacterium
GGCAAAAATTCACCCGAGGCCAGCTGCACGCCGCAGACGCGGCCCTGGCGCTGCTCGATGCGCTGGCAGGTGCTGTGGTAACGGAACACCGCACCCCGGCGGCGGGCGACGCGCGACAGGGCATCGGCC
The DNA here is from genome assembly GCA_027490555.1 of Comamonadaceae bacterium. Lineage (GTDB taxonomy): Bacteria > Pseudomonadota > Gammaproteobacteria > Burkholderiales > Burkholderiaceae_C > Limnohabitans_A. Next base: position 130 of record JAIXXW010000319.1, read on the forward strand.
AAGCCGACCATGCCGCCATCGACCGACCAGACCCCGTCCATCTCGACCTGGGCGATCAGCATCAGGGTGGCCGGTGCGTGCCAGGGCGATGAGCCGCAATAGGTGGCGTAGCGTGCAAACAGCTGGCGCAAGCGCGGGTCTGAAAACTGGTGGCCCAGCTGCTGCCAAAGGCTGCGCATGGGGCCCAGTTGGGCCAGAACGCCCAGGCCTCGCCAACCCAGATCGCCCATGAAGCCCCCCATGTTCGGGCGCTGGGCCCGGATCATCGGGCCTTCCAGCGTGGCATAGAGCTGGCGTGTGGTCTTGCAAAAATCGCGAAAGCGCCGCGCTTCGACGCCGCCCGACCAGGCAGCGATCGCGGCTTCGCTCTCTTGCGCATTGGCCGACAGATCCAGCTGGCTGCCATCGGGCCAGAAATGCCGCGCCAGAACCGACAGGGGTTGGATGCGGACCTCGTCTTCCAGCCGGGTGCCCACGCTGCGCAACAGGGCATCGAAAACCCAGCGCATGGTGAACACGGTCGGTCCGCTGTCGATGGCCACGCCCTGGACTTCCCGGCTGTGCACTTTGCCGCCGGGCGCCCCGGAGGATTCGACCACGGTGACGTTCAGCCCCTGGTGCGCCAACACGATGGCGCTGCACAAGCCCCCCATGCCCGCGCCGACGATGACCACACGGTGCTCAGACATGGCTGGGCTCCAGTGCCGGGACATTCAGTGCGCAGGAGGACGCCGTGGCCGTGGGGCCCGCTAGCGGGTCGAAACTGCGACCTTGCCAGACCCCGGCCATCTGCAGCACCTGCATGCGCACAAACAGCGACTCCGAAAAGAACTGGTGCCTGTAGGCCGCGGCACTGGCCGCCTGGTGTGCGCCTTGGTGGGCGTACTGCAGCATGGCGGCGGTGTCTTGCCACAGGCTGAAGGTGCACTGCCGCACCAAGGGGGCTTCGCCCAGGCCCATGGCCAGCAGGCAGCCGGGGGCTTGCGTCAAATCGGCCTGTGCCGCCGGTGCATAGCGCCAAAAAGCCATGGCCTTGGTGGGCACGATGCTGGCCCGGGTGAGCACGGCAAAGGGTGCGCTGCGGTCTGACTCGGCCTGGCCTTGCGGGCCCAAGGATTCGGGGCTGCTGGCCTGCCAGGCCTGCTTGTCCCAGTGGCCCCTGGCCGATTGCACCGACAAGACGCCACGCCAGCACTCGCGGGCGCGGCTGCGGTAGGCCTGCACCAGCGGGCTGTCCAGAAATTGCAGGGCCAGATCGAGGTGGCTGAAGGTACAGATCAGGCCCTGGTGGGTGGCGCTGGGGCGCAGGCTGAAGCCGCCGCCGTGCCCGCTGCCCATGACCTTGGCCATGGTCAGGCCGGGCACGTCCTTGTACGGGGTGGCCCCGGCCACCAGGCGCAACCAGCCCCAGCCCTGGTGCTGGCGCAGAAAATCGGCCAGCAACACCACCACCACGCCGGACAGCGTGTCATGGAGTGGTTGGCTGACTTCCATGACAGGCGTCCGGCTGTGCAGCGGCAGGACTACTTGGCCGCGACTTTGGCAGCGGCCAAAGCGGGCTTGAGCAGTTCGGGGAAGTCTTTGGCCATGGGGGCGCCATTGAGCGGTTTGTACGCACCCTGGTGGCAGGTGGCGCAGTTCATCTTGGCCACATCACCCAAAACGCCCTTGCGGTGCGCCGGGAAGACTTCGGTCAAGGGCTCCATGTAGGTCAGGTTCAGATCGCGCGCCATGCGGATGCCGTGCCAGGCGGTCACGCGCTGCGGCGGGCTGATTTCCCAACTCTGGAACGACTGGGTGTTGTGGCAGTAGGTGCAGTTCACCCCCAGCGCGGTCGACATGTGCGTCATCAGCCCGTAGGTCCACTCGGCCTGCTTGATCGACTGGCGGTTGCCAGACGGCAGTGGCGTGGGTCCGTTCACACGGATGTTCTGCTTGTCCAGCAGGAAGGGTGTGAAGGGGTCGTTGGGCAAGGAAGACAGGTTGACCACTGCCGAGGGCTCGTTCTGTCCGGCCTTGTCGCCAATGAAGTTCGAGCCTTGTGGTTGCGGGTCGGACTTGAACCAGATCGCGCTGGGCACCGGCTGACCACGGTGGCAGGTGTAGCAGGTCACACCGGTCTGCGCCACGTGCGGCTGCCAGTCGGCGTTGATGTACTGGGTCATCTCGACCATGCGCCGCGCCACCACCTTGGTGTATTTGCTGTCGTCTTCAAAGTTGGGCAACTGGTGGCAATAGGCGCAACCTTCCTGGGGGGCCACCCAGTTGGTCATGGACACCATGAGCCGGTTGAATTCGCCCACGCTGAGGTGGCCCAGCACCTTGACGTTCTTGTAGGCCTGCGCGGCCTTGGGGCCCTCGGAGCCAGGCGACGGGATGACCGCAGGTGGCTGGTTGAGCTCGGTCTTGACTTCGAGCAAGCGGGGGTTGTAGACCTGCAGCATGCCGGTGCCCCGGTAGCCGCTTTGCACCGACTCGGGGATGGGGCGTTCGCAACCGGCCAAAACGAGGCCGACCACCGCCAGGCACAGTCCCTTGGCCATGCGGGATGTCCAACCCCATGTATTGGAAAAATTCATGTTCATGGCTTGCCTCCAGTGCTCAGCGCAGGGTCAACCATCCCTGGGAAAATTTCGGGGTAAGGTGGTGCCACGCCATGTTTGATGGCCCACAGGTACCAGTTGTCCACCACGGTGCCGGTCAGCAAGATGCCGATGCCGCCGGTGATGGGGCACAGCACCGCGAACCACCAGGCCCAACGGTGGATCGATTCCATGGTGGCGTTGAAGCCCATGGTCCAGCGCCAGAACAAGGCGGCACGTTCAGAGGCAGTACCCCGGTCGGTGATCTGTTCGATCTCGCGTTCGCCACCAAATCGGGTCACCGCCAGGATGGTCGCGCCGTGCATGGCAAACAGCAGCGCAGAGCCATACAGGAACACGATGGACAGCGCGTGGAAGGGGTTGTAGAACAGGTTGCCGTAGCGCAGCGAGAAGGCCGCTGTCCAGTCCAGGTGGGAGAAGATGCCGTAAGGCACGGCCTCACCCCAAGAGCCCATCAGGATGGGGCGGAACAGGCCCAGCACCAGGAACAGCCAGATGGCTGCTGCAAAAGCCCAAGCGATGTGCAAACCCATGCCCAGCTCGACCGCGCGGCGGTAGGTGCGGGCCCACCAGAACATGATCGAGGCGGTGAGGAACAGGCCGACAATGAGGAACCAGCCGCCCTGGTTCAGCGGTGGCATGCTCAAACCATAGCTCGGCGGTGGCGGCTCCAGCGACAACCAGAACAACTGGCGCACGAACTGGATCGGGTCGTAGTTCACCGAGGCCAGCATGTTCATGCCGATCAAGGTGAAGGCGATCAGACCGCACACCAGCGATGCCAGCCCCAGGCCACCGAGGTAGATCGGACCGAGCTGGGCATTGCCCAGCTTGCCGATCCAGTAATTGATCACAGGTTGTCCTGTGCGCGGGCTGTTGCCGTGACCCAGCTCTACCCCGTGGTGCACCGGACCCACGGCTTGCACCGTGGTGAACAGGTTTTGATAATCGGCCATTTAGGTACTCCTCTATTCTTCAGATTCGGACGGGTGTTGCCATCCGACTCACACAGGCCACTGAGACCAGATCGGCAGGTTCAGCCACCAGCTCCACCACTCGGGCCAGCCACGCGTCCAGAAGGGGCCGCTGAGCACGATGCACAGGGCGCTGAACAAGACCGCAGCCAAGGCCAGGAACAGACCGACACGGTGGATGCCCAATGTGCCCACCGAATAACCGATGAAGTCGCGGAAAAAGGTGTCCTCATGCTCTGGCGTTTTGACCACTTGTCCAGGCTGTGGGTTGGTGGAGGACAGGACCAGACCGCCGTGCAGCGACAGGGCAAACACGCTGGCGAAGAAGAAACTCACGGCGATCATGTGCGCCGGGTTGTAGTGAAAATGCAGGTACTGGTAGCCGACGTTGGACACCCAGTCCAGGTGGCTGTAAATGCCGTAGGGGAAACCGTGGCCCCAAGCGCCCATGAGCACCGGACGCACGACCACCAAGGTGACGTAGGCGGAGATGGCCACACCAAAGGCCACGGGCACGTGGTAACCCATGCCCAGCTTGCGGCAGATTTCGACCTCGCGCATCATCCACGAGCCGAATGCGCCGATGGCACACACCGTGATGAGCTGCCACAGGCCGCCTTCCATCAGGGGCGCAAAGCGCAGGCCGTAGGACAGATCGGGCGGTGCGATGCTGATCTGCCAAATGTTCCAGGTGGGCCCCTGCGAGGCACCCCACAGGATGAGGGCCGTTCCCAGGAACGAAAAAAACAAGGTTGTGACGCCGAAAAATCCGACGTAAAAAGGACCGACCCAAAAGTCGAACAAATCACCACCCAGCAGGGTACCACCGCGAACACGGTACTTTTTCTCAAAATTCAGCATGGCCATGGTTGGGTCCTCCTGACTTCAGTGGATAAACAGGTGCCGCCTTGAACGGGTTCCAGGGCAGCACCTGAACGACAAGTCCTGGATCAGGACTTGGGCGCAGGGAGCGAAGCCACCGCAGCCGGCAGCGGCGAGTTTTGCGCCGATGCTGCTACGGGTTTTTTCGCGCCGTCGAGCCAGTTGAATTTGTTGGTGCTGAGCAAGATGAGGTGAATCATCGCGGCCAGGCCAAACAAGAAAATGCCCTGCAATACCATGGCACGCAGGGGGTCGTAAAGTCGCCAAATTCTCCACATGGTGAATCTCCTAAATGATGTGGGACATGAAGGTGTACACCGCAGCTTTCACCCCCTGACTCATGCTCTTGGCGTCTTCCGCACCGGGCAGCAGATCCCGCCAATGCACGCCGACCAGTTTGGCCAGAAGGACGAGCACGAACAGACATCCGAAACCGATGAGAAAAATGGACCAGTAAGCCGGCGACTCATCCGCACGCGAATGGGCCTCGTTGAGCTGGGTTGTGTTTTGCATGACAGTGACTCCGTCAATCTATGGGTGAAAAAACAGGCTCTGAATCAGAACCAGGGACGCCACGCCCAGACCAGGATGTGGGCCAGCACAGCTACTGCTGTGAAGCCCACGGTGCCCTGCATCCAGTAGTGGTGGAACTCCTGGGCTTCCTCATCGGTGAGTCCGGATATTGATGTCTTGGTGGACATGTTTTGCTCCTGTTAACGAGGCCTTGCGACCCGGGTTGCGCACAGCCCGCGCAGATGGGCA
>JAIXXW010000294.1 GCA_027490555.1 Comamonadaceae bacterium
CGCGCTTCCAGGTCGGCGCGAAGGCTGTCGATGTTAGCCGAAATCCCCTTGGAAATCAATTGCTTATGCCTTCTTTCGGCCCTTTGGGCCGCGCTGGCGGTCAAAAACACCTTCAGGGGTGCATCCGGGAAGATCACCGTGCCCATGTCCCGACCGTCGGCCAGCAGACCTGGCAAACGGCGAAAGCTGTGCTGCAGCTGCACCAGGGCCTCGCGCACGGCGGGCAGCACCGAGACCTTGGAGGCGTTCATGCCGCCTTGCTCGCTGCGGATGGCCTCGGTCACATCCTGGCCGCCGAGCAAGACCTGTTCGCCCTCAAAGTGCACGGGCAAGCTGCGGGCCAGGTCGGCAATCGCCGCTTCGTCTGTAGCCTCCAGCGTCAGACCCGCCTGCAAGGCGGCATGGGCCGTGACGCGGTAGAGCGCCCCCGAGTCCAGGTAGTGGTAGCCCAGCCGGCTGGCCACGCGGCTGGCCAGTGTGCCCTTGCCAGAGGCTGTGGGGCCATCGATGCAGATGACGGGGACATGGCGCGGGTCGGTGTGGGCCACCGAAAACAGGGTCTCAAAATAGTCCGGGAAGGTCTTGGCCACGCATTGGGGGTCTTCGATGCGCACCGGGATGTGGTCCGGATTGAAGGCGGCCAGCGAGAAGCACATGGCCACGCGGTGGTCATCGTAGGTGTGGATGCTGGCCGCTTGCCACTGGCCTGGGCGCAGGGGGTGGACCCTGATCCAGTCCGGGCCTTCTTCCACGGTGGCGCCCAGTTTGCGGCATTCGAGGGTCATGGCCGCGATGCGGTCTGTTTCCTTGACGCGCCAACTGGCGATGTTGCGCAGTGTGGTCGGGGCGTCGGCATACAGCGCCATGACCGCCAAGGTCATGGCCGCGTCGGGGATGTGGTTGCAGTCCAGCTCGATGCCCTGAAGGGGCCAGGCACCGCGCCGGATCTCCAGCCAGTTGGGCCCGCTGGTGATGGCCGCGCCCATTTGGGCCGCAGCGTCCATGAAACGGATGTCGCCCTGGATCGAGTCGGCGCCCACCCCTTGGATGCGGATGCCGTCGCCTGGGGCGATGGCGCCCAGGGCGATGAAATAGCTGGCCGAAGACGCATCGGCCTCGACGTGGATGCTGCCCGGCGAGGTGTAGCGGCTGCCCGCCGGGATCACAAAGCGTTGCCAGCCCTGGCGCTCGACCACGATACCGTAGCGGGCCAGCAGGTTGAGGGTGATCTCGATGTAGGGCTTGCTGATGAGTTCGCCCACCACCTCGATGGTGATGGCGCGCCCGGGCGGCAGGTGTTGGGCGGCCAAGGGCAGGGCCATCAGCAGCGCGGTCAGGAACTGGCTGGAGACATCGCCGCGCACCGGGATGGGCTTGTCCAGGCGCAGCGAAGGCTGGCGCACGCGCAAAGGCGGAAAGCCGGCCTGGCCCAGGTAGTCGATGCTGCAGCCCAACTCGCGCAGGGCGTCCACCAGATCGCCAATCGGCCGCTCGTGCATGCGGGGCACGCCTTTGAGCGTGAAATCACCGCCCTGAATGGCCAAGGCCGCCGTCAGTGGGCGCATGGCCGTGCCGGCGTTGCCCATGAACAACTCAATCGCTTCGCTGGGCCAGGCGCGGCCGCCCAGGCCGGTGATGGTGACCGTGCTGCCCGCCACCTCAACCCCGCAGCCCAGCTGGCGCAGCGCGGCCAGCATCACCCGGGTGTCGTCCGAATCGAGCAGGTCGTGGACCACCGTGGTGCCCTGGCACAAGGCCGAGAGCAAGAGCACGCGGTTGGAGATGCTTTTGGAGCCCGGCAGGGTGACGGTGCCGGATGCACCTTGCAGGGCGGGAAGGTCGAGGAAGGCGGTGGAGAACATTTAAACGTCTTCAGGGGCTTGGCTGCCTGTTTGACCCGCTTGCAGCGTCCAGGCCGAACGCACCTGGCTGGCTTGCGCGATCAGCCGGTGCAAGGCGGCGGTGTCGTCCGATTGCAAGGTGCTTTCAAACTGGTCGAGCGCGTTGCGAAAGTGGGCCAGCTGGGTCAGCACCTCTGCGCGGTTGGCGCTCAGGATGTCGCGCCAGACGGCGGGCTCACTGGCCGCGATGCGCGAAAAATCCCGGAACCCCGGACCCGCCATGTCCAAAAATGTGGCCGCTTGTGGCTGAGCCATGAGGGCATTGACCGCGGCAAAGGCCAGCAGGTGGGGCAAGTGGCTGACGGCTGCAAACGTGGCGTCATGCGCCTCGGGGTCCATGGTGCTGACATGGCTGCCCACCGCGGTCCACACCGCATGCGCCTTGTTCAGGCGTTGCAAGGTGGTGCTGGCCAGTGGCGTGAGGATGGTGCGGCGATCCTGGTACAGCGTGCTTTCGGCGTGTTCGATGCCGGCCACCTCCTTGCCCGCAATCGGGTGGGCTGGCACCAGGCAGGGCAGGCGTTCGCCCAAGGTTGCCTGTGCAGCGGCGATCACATCGCATTTGGTGGAGCCCACGTCCATCAGCAGGGCATGGGGCTGCAAGGCATCGCGCATGGCGGCAAAGCTGCTGTGCATCGCGCCCACCGGCACGGCCAGCAAGACCAGATCGGCCCCCTGCACGGCCTCGGCCACGCTGGCGCAGGCCTGGTCGATCACCCCCAGCTGCAAAGCGCGCTGGCGGGTTTTTTCGGAAGCACTGAATCCGGCGATGGTCTGCACCAGACCGGCTTGGCGCAAGGCGAGTGCAAACGAGCCGCCCATCAGGCCGCAGCCAATCAGGGCCAGGCGTTGGTAGCTCACAGGGCACTCACTCGGACACGGGGTAAGAACCCAGCACCTTGTAAAACGCGCACAGGCCTTGCAGCTCTTGCAAAGCGGCGGCCACCGGGGGCTCGCTGATGTGGCCCTGCAGGTCGATGTAGAAGTAGTACTCCCACTGGCCCGACTTGGCTGGCCGGGATTCAAAGCGCGTCATCGACACGCCGTTGTTCTTCAGCGGCACCAGCAGGTCGTGCACCGCCCCCGGGCGGTTGGGGACCGACACCACCAGGCTGGTGCAGTCCTTGCCCGAAGCGGGTGGCGTAGCCAGGGTCTGGGGCAGGGTGATCACGGCAAAGCGGGTGCGGTTGAAGGCCTCGTCCTGGATGGCGTGGTGCACGATGTGCAGGCCAAACTGGCTGGCCGCGCGTTCGCTGGCCAGGGCCGCCCAGGCCGGGTGGGTGGCCGCCAGGCGGGCGCCTTCGGCGTTGCTGGACACCGCTCGGCGCTCCACATGCGGCAGGTGTTTGGACAGCCAGCCCTGGCATTGCGCCAGCGCCTGGGGGTGGGCCATGACGACCTCGATGCCCGCGTCCGAGTTGAGCTGGCGCAGCAGATGGAAGCGCACCTGCAGGCTGACTTCGCCCACCACGTGCACGGGCGAGCGCAGGAACAAATCCAGCGAGCGCGCGACCACGCCTTCGGTGGAGTTTTCCATGCCGACCACACCGTATTGGGCGGTCCCGGCGGCGGTGGCATGGAACACCTCGTCGAAATTGGCGCAGTAAATCAGGTTGGCCGCACTGCCAAAGAACTCGATGGCGGCCTGTTCGCAAAAAGTCCCCTGGGGGCCGAGCACCGCCACACGTTGCGGGGCTTCCAGGGCCAGGCAGGCCGACATGATCTCGCGCCAGATGGCAGCGACATGGTCGTTTTTCAGGGGGCCGGTGTTGGCCTGGGTGATTTTGTCAATGACCTGCGCCACGCGGTCGGGGCGAAAAAAGGGCGAGCCTTCGGCGCGCTTGATGTCACCGACTTGTTCGGCCACATGCGCGCGCTGGTTCAGCAGGCTCAAAAGCTGCTTGTCCAGTGCGTCAATTTGCACACGCAATGCGCCCAGCGCGTCCGACTGAATGGGTTGTTGGCTCATGTCCGCAGGTCTTTCATGGGGCCGGCATCAGGCCTGTGTTTGCTCAAATTCACGCATGTAGGCCACCAGGGCCTGCACACCTTCGAGGGGCATGGCGTTGTAGATGCTGGCGCGCATGCCGCCCACCGACTTGTGGCCCTTGAGCTGCAGCAAGTTGGCGGCTTTGGCCCCGGCCAGAAAGGCGTCGTTGCGCGACTCGTCGCGCAAAAAGAAGGGCACATTCATGCGCGAGCGGCAGTTCTTGGCCACCTTGTTCACATAGAAGCTGGAGTTGTCCAGAAAATCGTAAAGCAGTTGCGCCTTGGCGATGTTGCGCGCTTGCATGGCGGTGATGCCCCCGTTGGCCTTGAGCCACTGGAACACCAGCCCGGCGATGTAGATGCTGTAGGTGGGGGGGGTGTTGTACATCGACTGGTTGTCGGCCACCCGCTTGTAATCAAAGGCGCTGGGGCAATGCGGCAGGGCATGACCGATCAGGTCTTCGCGCACGATGACCAGGGTCAGGCCGGCAGGACCCAGGTTTTTTTGCGCGCCACCAAAGGCCAGGCCGACACGCGACCAGTCGACCGGACGCGAGGCCACATGCGAGGAAAAATCGACCACCAGCGGGGCAGCGCAGCCCAAGGCGGTCAGGTCAGGCAAGTCGTGGAATTCCACCCCATGGATGGTTTCGTTGCTGCAAATGTGCACATAGCGGCTGTCACCGCCGATTTGCCAAGTGGCAGGGTCTGGCAAGGACGTGAAACCGTCGGCCTGCGCCGATGCGGCCACGCGCGCCGTACCGTATCTGCCTGCTTCCTTGAGGGATTTTTGACTCCAGCTGCCCGTGAGCACAAAGTCCATGGCCCCGCCTTGCGACAGGTTCAGCGGCACGATGGCGTTTTCGGCCAGGCCACCACCCTGCATGAACAGGATCTGGAAGTGGGCTGGCACGGCCAGCAGCTCACGCAGATCGGCTTGTGCTTGCTCGTAGATGCCGATGAATTCTTTGCCCCGGTGGCTCATCTCCATCACGCTCATGCCGGAGCCCTGCCAGTCCATCATCTCGGCAGCGGCTTGCCGCAACACGGCCTCCGGCATGACGGCCGGTCCCGCCGAAAAGTTGAATGCGCGCCCCATCGCTTATTCCGCTGCGCCGGTGCCGTCTGCGGAGCCGGCGTCATCGTCAGGCACGTTGGCGTCGTTTTCCACAATCCGCTGCAGGCCCGACAGCTTGGCGCCTTCGTCCAGCCCGATCAGGGTCACGCCTTGCGTGGCGCGGCCCAGCTCGCGGATCTCGGCCACGCGTGTGCGCACCAACACACCGGTGTCGGTGATCAGCATGATCTCGTCCTCGGCGTGCACCAAGGTGGCGGCCACCACCTTGCCATTGCGCTCGGACTGCTGGATGGCGATCATGCCTTTGGTGCCTCGGCCGTGGCGGGTGTACTCGGTGATGCTGGTGCGTTTGCCGTAGCCGTTCTCGGTGGCCGTCAGCACGCTTTGGGTTTCGTCTTCGGCCACCAGCATGGCGATCACGCTTTGCTGTTCCTCGATCATCATGCCGCGCACGCCGCGTGCACTGCGACCCAGGGGGCGCACATCGTTTTCGTCAAAGCGCACCGCCTTGCCGCCATCGGA
>JAIXXW010000134.1 GCA_027490555.1 Comamonadaceae bacterium
AAAACCATGTGCAGCCTGTGCTCGCGTCTGCGCCGGGGCATTCTGTACCGCGTGGCGCGGGAGCTCAAGTGCAACAAGCTGGCGCTCGGCCACCACCGCGACGACATGCTGCAGACCTTCTTTTTGAACATGTTTTTTGGCGGCAAGCTCAAGGGCATGCCGCCCAAGCTGGTGAGCGACAACGGCGAGTTCATGGTGATCCGCCCGCTGGCCTATGTGGCCGAATCCGACCTGATCCGTTGGGCAACGCACCGACAGTTCCCCATCATCCCCTGCACCCTGTGTGGCAGCCAGGAAAACCTGCAACGCCTGCAGGTGGGCAATATGCTGCGCGAATGGCAGAAAAAATACCCCGGACGGATTGAAAACATGTTTGCGGCTTTGCAAAATGTGGTGCCTTCGCACCTGATGGACCCCCGGCTGCACGGCTTCAAAGATCTGAAGATCACCGGCATCGCCGACGAGGCGGGTGATAAGGCTTTTGACGAAGAAGAATTCCAAGAAGCCGCGCTGCCGGGCATTCAGGTCATCTCGATGTGAAACTCAGGAGGACAAGTCATGGGCTCTGCCACTCATCCGTTCACCCGTTGGCTCGCGCTGGCCTTGTCTGCGCTGGCCATGACCTTGTTGACAGGCTGCGCCTCGATGCGCCTGATCGACAGCGATGTGGTGTCGGTGTCGGCGGTGCCGCCCGGCATGAGCCTGCAAGGGGCCAAATACCGCTTTGAGCGCCTGCCCTCGCAAGTGCACAACCCCGAAGCCGGTCTGGCCGAGCAGCAAGCCCAGGCCGCCATGGCCGCCGTCGGGCTGGTGCGCGACGATGCCCAGGCCCAACTCAGTGTGATGGTCGGCTTCAGCGGCAACAGCTTTTTGGCCGACCCTTGGGGCCGGCCCCTCAACCCCATCCATGGCGGCATCACCATCGGCTCGGGATGGGGTGGCGGCAGCCACATCGGCCTGGGCATGGGCATGCGCTTTCCACCGCCCACCCACTACCGCCGCGAAGTCAGCCTGATCCTGCGTGACCTGAAGTCGGGCCAGGTGGTCTACGAAACCCGGGCCAGCCACAGCGGCCCCTGGAGTGACAGTGTGCCGATTTTTGCCACCCTGTTTCAGGCGGCCATGGCCAACTTCCCCAACCCGCCCGCCGGTCAGCGCCGTGTGAACATCGAGGTGCCGCGCTGAGCGCATCCCGCCCCATGGAATTCACCCGCATTCTGGCGATTCGCCACGGTGAAACCGCGTGGAATGTGGCCACCCGACTGCAAGGCCATCTGGACATCCCGCTCAACGAGACGGGTCTGCAACAGGCCGAACGCCTGGCCAGCGCCCTGGCGGGGCGGGAGGCCATCGATGCCATCTACACCAGCGACCTGTCCCGCGCCCGCGACACCGCAGAGGCCATCGGCAGGGCCACCGGACAGGCCGTGCGCACGCATGAGGGCTTGCGTGAACGGCATTTTGGTGTGTTCCAGGGGCTGACCTTTGCCGAAGTGGAGCAGCTACTGCCCGAGCAGGCCCTCCAGTGGCGCAAACGGGTGCCCGACTGGACACCCCCCGGTGGCGGCGAATCACTGCAGCGCCTGCACCAGCGCATTGTGGACACGGTCCATGGCTTGGCCGCCCAGCACACCGGGCAGCAAATTGTGCTGGTCGCGCACGGAGGGGTGCTGGACATTTTGTACCGTGCCGCCACCCGCCTGGACCTGCAGGCCCCACGCACCTGGCAGCTGACCAACACCGCGGTCAACCGCTTGCTGTGGACGCCCCGTGGCCTGTCCCTGGTGGGCTGGAGCGACACCAGCCACCTGGACGCCCAGGGCCAAGACGAAACGGCTTTATGAAGCGCTGTTTTGCAGCGCAGCGATGCGCTCTTCGATGGGCGGGTGGGTGCTGAACAGCTGACCGATGCCCCCGGCGATGCCCATGGCGGCCATGCTCTTGGGCAATTCGGCGGTGTGCACGCCGCCCAAACGGGCCAAGGCATTGATCATGGGCTGTTTGCGGCCCATCAGCTGGGCAGCCCCCGAATCCGCGCGGAATTCGCGTTGGCGGCTGAACCAGGCCACGATGATGGCCGCCACAAAGCCCAGCAGGATGTCCATCACGATGGTGGTGATGTAGTAGCCCATGCCGGGCCCGGTGTTCTCGCTGTCGCCCTTGCGCAAAAAGCTGTCCACCGCATAACCAACCACGCGGGAAATGAAGACCACGAAGGTGTTCATCACCCCTTGGATCAAGGTCATGGTCACCATGTCCCCGTTGGCAATGTGCGCCACCTCGTGTGCGATCACCGCCTCGACCTCCTCGTGGGTCATGTTCTGCAACAAGCCTGTCGACACCGCCACCAAGGCTGAGTCGCGGAAAGCCCCTGTGGCGAACGCGTTGGGGTCACCTTCGAAGATGCCGACTTCGGGCATGCCGATGCCGGACTTGTCGGCAAACTTGCGCACCGTGTCCAGGATCCAGGCCTCATCGGCATTGGCCGGCTGGGTGATGACCCGGACACCCGATGTCCATTTGGCCATGGGCTTGCTGATGAGCAAGGAGATGATGGCGCCACCAAAACCCATGACCAGGGCAAAACCGAGCAGCGCGCCCAGGTTCAGGCCGTTGGCCGTCAGGAAACGGTTGACGCCCAGCAGGTTGGCCACAATGCCCAGCACGACCACGACGGCCAGGTTGGTCATGACGAAGAGAAAAATGCGTTTCATGTTGAGTTTCACTTTCAGCCCGAAGGAAGCGGGCATGTGGATGGGAATATGAGGGTTTCGGGTGCCAAATTCAAGAGACGCTGGCGATGTCCTGTGCCGCATGAGGTTTTTCGCCTGCGCCAGACCGGCGCTGGGGCCTGAAGACGCTGGCATCGTCGTAAAAAGCCGCATCCTCGTTGGCGGGCCACCAGCCGGGCAGGCCCAGCATGGGCAATGGGCTGAAGGGTTTTTGCAAGAGCTTGTCGGGCTGCAGGTCTTGCGCCAGCCAAGCGTCGATGTCCGCGGGGGCCACCCCCTGCGGCACGCGCCACAGGTGGACCGTGATGGATTTGTAAGGCTGCACCGCCTTTTCAAGCGCTGCATGCCCAAAGGTCCACACCCGTGTGAGCGCCCACTCACTGCGCATGCC
>JAIXXW010000123.1 GCA_027490555.1 Comamonadaceae bacterium
CGACGCCAGCAACGCCAACAACCTGGCCAGCATCCGGGACAAACTGCTGAGTGAGGCTGGCAACACCATGGGCGATGCCAGTGTGGCGGTCACCGATGGCGTGTTGACATTCACCGCAAACACCGCAGGCACCGGCTTTACCCTCAACACCTCGACCGATTTGGTCGATGCAGGTGCATTGAAGGAACTGCGTACCCTCACCATCTTGAACAACACCGATGCCAACACGTCCTTGACTGAACTGGATATCGCCATCAACCGCATCAACACCGAACGTGCAGGACTGGGTGCGGTGATCAACCGCTTGAACTATGCGGTGGACAACCTGGCCAACGTGTCTTTGAACGCCTCCGAATCACGCAGCCGGATCATGGATGCCGATTACGCCAAAGCGAGCAGCGAATTGGCGCGGACCCAGATCATCTCGCAAGCGGCCACCGCCATGCTGGCGCAAGCCAACCAGCAACCCCAGACCGTGCTGCAGTTGTTGCAAGGTTGAGCCTGGCGGCTTGGGACCCCAACCTGCAGACCCACGCGGTTTGCAGGTTTTTTTCATGCTTGGGTCCCCACACGCTGCCTGAAAGCGCCATCCCCACGCCCTTCATGACCACCCCCACCGAACCCCAAAAAGGTCCCAACTGCTGGCAATGCCAGCATTTTGCGATCAGCTATGTGCCATCCATGCCCTACGCCTGCCGGGCCATGGGTTTTCAGTCGCAGGCGCTGCCGGCACTCGAGGTGTTGCGCGCCGATGGGCAGTTTTGCAAACTTTTTCTGGCCAAGCCCAAACCTGCGGCGCAATGATGCGCCGTGCACGGTGCAGGCAGGCACACTGCAACAGGGCCAGCCCAGTGTCGAAGTTCTGACAGACCTTTAGATTTGTCAATTTTTTTAAAATTATTAAGTAAACAATTTTACTTTCAAGTTTTACTTATAAATTCATTAAAAACTGGCACAAGGGTTGCTTATCAAGGTCTCAATGTACTTGAGGCCATTCCTGTGAAGTCACACCCTGTTTCCACACCCCTTGCACTCTGGCTGGACCCTGAATCCCCCCTGGGTGCCGACCATGGTCAAGCGCTGCAGATGAGCGGCTGGGCGGTGATGGTCATCCAAACCATGGACGACCTGATGGCCCACGCGCCCGATGCCGCCCTGGTCGTGCTGCACCTGACAACGGACATCACAAGGCTCAAGGCGGTGCAGCATTTGCTGCAGGAAGCCGGGCTGAGCACCCCTGTGGTCTGCCGTGTGGACCGCCATGAACTGGATCTGGCGGTGGAGGCCAGTCAGGCCGGCGCCTTGACCGTCTTGGCCACCCAGGATGTGCGCCCTGCTTCGTGGCAACGTGTGCATGCGCAGCTCAAACCCAGCACCCACCGCAGCGCGCAAACACCAGTGCGCCAGGTGGTGTTTGTCGACCCGTCCAGCCAGCACCTGCTGGCTTTGGCACGCAAGGTCGCCCAAGCCGATGTGACCGCCCTGCTGGTCGGGCCCACCGGCTCGGGCAAGGAAGTGCTGGCGAGGGTCTTGCACGAGGCTTCGGGCCGCGCCCTGGGCCCGTTTGTGGCCTTGAACTGCGCAGCCATGCCCGAAAACCTGATCGAGGACATGCTGTTTGGCCACGAAAAAGGCGCCTTCACCGGGGCGCACCGTGAACAAAAAGGCCTGTTTGAACAAGCCCATGGCGGCACCTTGTTCCTGGACGAAATCGGCGAGATGCCGATGCACCTGCAAAGCAAATTGCTGCGGGTGTTGCAAGAACGCCAGCTGACGCGCCTGGGCGGTCAAAACGTGATCCAGCTCAATGTGCGGATTGTGGCGGCCACCAACAAGGACCTGAAAAAAGCCATTGCCGAGCGCGAGTTCCGCGAAGATTTGTATTACCGCATTGCCACCTTCCGCATGCGGCTTTTGCCCTTGCGCGAACGCCCGGGCGACATCATCCCACTGGCCATGCAATGCCTGCTGCAACAGGCCGCCCAGCCTTGGCGCCTGCACCCACAGGCGCAGCAGATGCTGCTGCAATACGCCTGGCCTGGCAATGTGCGCGAGCTTGAAAACGTGATGCGCCGCGCGACGGTGTTGTGCACCGACCACCACATCACGCCCGCCCACCTGATGTTTGACGATTGGTTGACACAGGGCCATGCAGCGGATGCCGGCCTGGTCAGTGACAGCTTGCACACGGCCGAAGCCGAGGCGATGCCAGCGGTGCCACCCGTGCCAACACCCATGGTGGAGCCCATGGTGGCCAGCGTGCCCCTGCCCAGCGCTGAAGCCGCGGTCGACCAGCCCACCGATTTGCAAAGTGCCGTGCGCCTGAACGAACACCAGGTGATCATGGCCACGCTGGCCAGCACACCCAGCAAGACCGAAGCGGCCAAGCGCCTGGGCATCAGCCCCAGAACCTTGCGCTACAAGCTCGCCCAACTGCGTGAACATGGCCTGAACATGGCCACAGCCTGCTGAAGGAAGTCCCCATGATTGAAAAAGCCATGTCACCCGCCAGCATCCAGTCCATGCTGCAGACCCTGCGGGCCCACCAGGCACAAGCCTCGGCATTGCCCGGCATCGAGTCCAAAAACCCGGCCAACGAAGTCGGCAAAGCCGGATTCGGCAGCTTGGTCTCGGGTGCACTGAGCCAGGTCAACGACATCCAGGTGCAGTCGTCCAACATGCGGGCGGCCTACGACCGGGGCGAAGACATCGCCCTGACCGATGTGGTGCTGGGCATGCAAAAGTCGTCTTTGGCGTTTGAAGCCACCTTGCAAGTGCGCAACAAAGTGCTCAAGGCCTACGAAGACATTTTGAACATGCCGGTCTGAACGGGATAAAGAGAACACACCATGGCCACAGCGACCGCAGCGATGAACACCGGCATGATGACCGTGCCCAACGGCACCGACATGCCCCCCGCCACAGCCAACCCTGCCGGCACCAATGTGGCGGTCACCAATCCACCCGGCACACAGGCCGGCACCGGCAATGGCCTGAGTGTCTGGCAAACGATCGGCATATCCGACACCTTCAGCAAAGCCTTGAACCAGCCCTCGGTGCGCAAGGTGTTGCCACTGATTGTGATGCTGGCCGTGCTGGTGGTGTTTTTGCTGGCCTATGCCTGGATGCAAAGCACCCCCTATCGGCCAGTGATGCCGGGCTTGCAAGAGGCCGACCAGCAAGCCGCCTTTGAAAGTCTGAAAAACGCCAATTTCAAGCCCAAGATCGATCCCGCCACAGGCCAGCTGACGGTGCCAACCAACCGGTACCACGAAGCGCGCATTTTGCTGGCCTCGCAGGGCCTGCCCAAAGCCGGCACCACCGGCATGGAAGGCCTGAAAGACCAGTCCTCGATGACCACCAGCCAACTGATGGAGCAGGTCAAGATCAACACGGCTTTGGAGCAGGAGCTGGCCCGCAGCATCATGCAAATTGGCAGCGTGCAAAGCGCACGCGTGCACCTGGCCACGCCCAAGCAAAGTGTTTTCGTGCGCGACCGCACCCCGCCCAAGGCTTCGGTGGTGCTGGCCCCCTACCCCGGTCGGGCGGTATCGGCGGCGCAGGTGCAGGCGATTGTTCACCTGGTGTCGTCCAGCGTGCCCTACCTGGCACCCGACCATGTCACGGTGGTGGACACCATGGGCAAGCTGATGACCGAGTCATCGACCGAGCAAAAGCTGGGTCTGACCTCGGCTCAGGAGCAGCACAAGCAGCACCTGGAAGAGGTGTACCGCAACCGCATCCAGCAAATCCTGTCGCCCATGTTGGGCGAGGGCAATGTGCGCTCGCAGGTGAATTTGACCCTGGACTTTACCCAGAGCGAGAGCACCACCGAAGATTTTGACAACCGCGAAAAAGGACCCCGCACCCGCTCCGAGGTGCTGGCCGAGGACCGTTCGGCCAGCAAGTCGGCCGAAGGCATTCCAGGCTCCCTGTCGAACTCGCCCCCGCCCGATCCCACCACCACCAACAGCACCCAGGCAGATGCGTCCAAAGGCCAATCCGAAGGCATTGGCAAACTCAGCAGCCGTTCCACGCGCAATTTTGAGCTCGACCGTACCGTGCGCCATGTGCGCAATGCCAGCGGTGGTGTGGTGAAGGTCAGCGTGGCGGTGCTGGTGAATGAGCGGCCGGTGACCGAAAAATCAACCGACCCCAAGGCACCCAAGACCTTGCCCTTCACCCCCCAGGAGTTGGAGCAGATGCAGCAGGTGGTGCGCGGCGTGGTGGGCTTTGACCAGGCGCGTGGCGACATCGTCACCGTGGTGCCCGCCAAGTTCGAACCCCCCGCCCCGCTGGAGACCATTCCTTGGTACCTGGAGGACATGGTCCAGTCGGGCATCACCAGCGCGCTGGTGGCCATCAGCTTCATTGTGTTCATGCTGATCGTGGTCCGCCCGGTGATGCGCAACATCACCCTGGGCAAAGAAGCGGCCGAGGCCGACAAAGCCAAAACCGCTCTGGCCGATGGAGAATTGAGCCCAGAAGACATGCGCATGATCCAGATCGGCGAAGGCGAAAGCCTGGAGCAGATCAAGGCCAAGCTCAAACCGAAAAAATCAAGCATTTCGATCGACATGCTCGACACCGCCAACACCTACGACGACAAGGTGGCGCTCATCCGCATGCTGGTGGCCGAAGACTCGGGTCGGGTTGCCAATGTGCTCAAGGGCATGATCAAAGCCACCTGACG
>JAIXXW010000349.1 GCA_027490555.1 Comamonadaceae bacterium
ACGCCGGCTCGCGGGGCGGCAAACACGTGGCCTACAAACCGCTGCTGGACGAAGCCATCCAGATTTCGGCGCACAAGCCCGCCAAAGTGGTGATGGTTGACCGGCAACTGGTGCCTTTTGCCCCTGTGGCCGGACGCGATGTGGACTACGCCAGCGAGCGCGCCAAGCACATGGACGCCAAGGTGCCCTGTGTTTGGGTCGATTCCACGCACCCCAGCTACACCCTCTACACCTCGGGGACCACCGGCAAACCCAAGGGTGTGCAGCGCGACACCGGGGGCTACACCGTGGCCTTGGCCGCGAGCATCCCGAACATCTTCGAAGGCAAGCCCGGCGGGACCTTTTTCTGCACCAGCGACATCGGTTGGGTGGTGGGCCACAGCTACATCATTTACGGCCCACTGATCGGTGGCATGGCCACCATCCTTTACGAAGGCCTGCCCATCCGCCCGGACGGGGGCATCTGGTGGAGCCTGGTCGAGAAGTACAAGGTGCAGGTCATGTTCAGCGCCCCCACGGCGATCCGGGTGCTCAAAAAACAGGACCCGGCCCTCTTGACCAAGTACGACCTGTCCAGCCTGCAAGCGCTGTTTTTGGCCGGTGAGCCTCTGGACGAACCCACGGCCAAGTGGATTTCCGAGGGCCTGAATGGCAAAGCCATCATCGACAACTACTGGCAGACCGAGACCGGCTGGCCGATCCTGAGCATTTGCAATGGCGTCGAGAAAGCGCCCAGCAAGTTCGGCTCGCCGGGCAAGGCCATCTACGGTTACAACGTCAAGCTGGTCGACGACCAGACCGGCAAAGAGCTGACCCAGCCGCACCAGAAGGGGGTGTTGACCATCGAGGGCCCGCTGCCACCGGGCAACCTGCAAACCATCTGGGGCGACGACGAACGCTTTGTCAAAACCTACTGGAAGACCGTGCCGAACCAGCTGGTCTACAGCACCTTTGACTGGGCGGTGCGCGACGAGGACGGGTATTACTTCATCCTGGGGCGTACCGACGACGTGATCAATGTGGCCGGTCACCGCCTGGGCACCCGGGAAATCGAAGAAAGCATCTCCAGCCACCCCAACATCGCCGAGGTCGCGGTGGTGGGCGTTGCCGACCCGCTCAAAGGGCAGGTGGCCATGGCCTTTGCGATCGCCAAAGACGCCTCGGGCCTGGGCGATGCGACAGCGCGCTTGCAGCTCGAGGGCGAAGTGATGAAGGTGGTGGATGCGCAGTTGGGCGCAGTGGCCCGGCCCTCCAGGGTCTTTTTTGTGACGGCCTTGCCCAAAACCCGCAGCGGCAAGTTGCTGCGCCGCGCAATCCAGGCGGTGGCCGAAGGGCGAGACCCCGGTGATCTGACCACCATGGACGATCCTGGTGCACTGCAGCAAATCACCGATCTGCTCAAAGTCTGATGCGCGCGACCCCGGACATCCGGGGTCTTTTTTTGTTGCCCAGTGGTGGCCCAGTCAGTTTGGCGTCCGTCAAGCCGTGGCACAATGCGTGCTGTACTCAGGCCCTTCCCCTGCCACAGTCGCATCCGCCAACCGGTTCAGCCGTGTCGCGGAAGGTATTCATCAACCAACTAATGTTTCCCAGAGGGAAACGGAGGTCAGCGAAACATGAGCGAGACTAATTCCGTCTACGCTGCCTACTCAGGCAACACCCACCTATTCGGAGGTAACGGTCCGTACGTCGAAGAGATGTACGAGAACTACCTGGCCAACCCAGGCAGCGTGCCCGACTCCTGGCGTGAATATTTCGACGCCCTCCAGCATGTCCCTGCGGTCGATGGCTCCAACGCCAAAGACGTGCCGCACCTGCCAGTCATCAACGCTTTCGCCGAACGTGCCAAGGCCGGCGGCACCAAAGTCGTCATGGCCAGCGAGAACGTCGAAATGGGGCGCAAGCGCACGGCCGTTCAGCAACTGATTGCCGCCTACCGCAACGTGGGCCAGCGCTGGGCCGATCTGGACCCGCTCAAGCGCACCGAGCGTGCCCACATCCCCGACCTGGACCCGGCTTTTTACGGTTTCACCGATGCAGACCAGGAAACGGTTTTCGACACCAGCAACACCTTCTTCGGCAAGAACAACATGTCCTTGCGCGAGCTGCTCAATGCGCTGCGCGAGACCTACTGCGGCACCCTGGGTGCCGAGTACATGTACACCACAGAGCAGGCCGAAAAACGCTGGTGGCAGCAAAAGCTCGAAAGCATCCGCAGCAAGCCCAATTTCACAGCCGACAAGAAAAAGCAGATCCTCGACCGCCTGACCGCGGCCGAAGGCCTGGAGCGTTACCTGCACACCAAGTACGTGGGTCAAAAGCGCTTCTCCCTGGAAGGTGGCGAAAGCTTCATCGCCGCCATGGACGAGCTGATCCAGCAAGCCGGTGCCCAAGGCGTGCAAGAGGTGGTGATCGGCATGGCCCACCGCGGTCGTTTGAACGTGCTGGTCAACACCATGGGCAAACTGCCTGCGGATCTGTTTGCCGAGTTCGACCACACCGCGCCGGAAGACCTGCCTGCCGGTGACGTGAAATACCACCAAGGCTTCAGCTCGGATGTGAACACCCCCGGCGGCCCCGTCCACCTGTCCCTGGCCTTCAACCCCTCGCACCTGGAAATCGTGAACCCGGTGGTCGAGGGCTCTGTGCGTGCCCGCATGGACCGCCGCAATGACCCCCTGGGCAAGCAGGTGCTGCCCGTGCTGGTGCACGGTGACGCGGCATTCGGTGGTCAAGGCGTCAACCAGGAAACCTTTGCGCTGGCCCAAACCCGGGGTTACTCCACGGGCGGCACGGTGCACATCATCATCAACAACCAGATCGGCTTCACCACCTCGGACCCGCGCGACATGCGCTCGAGCGTGTTTTGCACCGACATCGTCAAGATGGTGGAAGCGCCTGTGCTGCACGTCAACGG
>JAIXXW010000327.1 GCA_027490555.1 Comamonadaceae bacterium
ACCATGTTGAAAGCCTATCGCGAACATGCCGCCGAACGCGCTGCCCTGGGCATTCCGCCCCTGCCGCTGGATGCCAAGCAAGTGGCCGAGCTGATTGAATTGATCAAAAACCCCACCGCAGGTGAAGAGGCCTTCCTGATGGAGCTCTTGACGCACCGCGTGCCCCCCGGTGTGGACGATGCCGCCAAGGTCAAGGCCTCATTCCTGGCCGCTGTGGCGCATGGCGAGCTCAGCGTGGGTTTGATCTCCAAAGTCAAGGCAACCGAGCTGCTCGGCACCATGGTGGGCGGCTACAACGTGCACCCCCTGATCGAGCTGCTCGACAGCGCCGAAGTCGCTGCGGTGGCCGCCGAAGGCCTGAAGAAAACCCTCTTGATGTTCGACTTCTTCAACGATGTGGCCGAAAAAGCCAAGGCCGGCAACGCCAAGGCCAAGGAAGTCATGCAAAGCTGGGCCGATGCCGAATGGTTCACCAGCCGACCCGAAGTGGCCAAGAAGATCACCATCACCGTCTTCAAGGTGCCGGGCGAGACCAACACCGACGACCTGTCGCCCGCCCCAGACGCCTGGAGCCGTCCCGACATTCCCTTGCACTACCTGGCCATGCTCAAGAACACCCGGGAAGGTGCGCCTTTCAAACCCGAGGAAGACGGCAAGCGCGGCCCCATGGCTTTGATCGAAGAGCTCAAGAAAAAAGGCCACCTGGTGTCCTACGTCGGCGACGTGGTCGGCACCGGCTCGAGCCGCAAGTCGGCGACCAACAGCATCATCTGGGGCTTTGGTGAAGACATCCCGTTCGTGCCCAACAAGCGTTTCGGCGGTGTGACCCTGGGGGGCAAGATCGCCCCCATCTTCTTCAACACCCAGGAAGACTCCGGCGCCTTGCCGATCGAAGTGGACGTGTCGGGCCTGAACATGGGCGATGTGGTGGACGTCTTGCCCTACGAGGGCAAGATCGTGAAAAACGGCCAGACCCTGACCACCTTCCAGCTCAAGAGCGATGTGCTGTTGGACGAAGTGCGCGCCGGTGGCCGCATCAACCTCATCATCGGCCGCAGCCTGACCGCCAAGGCCCGCGAGTTCCTGGGCCTGCCTGCATCGACCGTGTTCCGCCTGCCCACAGCGCCGGCTTCCTCCAAAGCGGGTTTCACGCTGGCCCAGAAAATGGTGGGCCGTGCTGTGGGTCTGCCCGAAGGCCAGGGCGTGCGCCCCGGAACCTACTGCGAGCCCAAGATGAGCACCGTCGGTTCGCAAGACACCACCGGTCCGATGACCCGCGACGAATTGAAAGACCTGGCCTGCCTGGGCTTCAGTGCCGACATGGTGATGCAGTCCTTCTGCCACACCGCGGCCTACCCCAAGCCGGTGGATGTCAAGACCCACCGCGAACTGCCCGCCTTCATGAGCAACCGCGGTGGCGTGTCCTTGCGCCCCGGTGACGGTGTGATCCACAGCTGGCTCAACCGCCTGTTGCTGCCCGACACCGTGGGCACGGGCGGCGATTCGCACACCCGTTTCCCCATCGGCATCAGCTTCCCCGCAGGCTCCGGTTTGGTCGCCTTCGGCGCTGCCACCGGGGTGATGCCTCTGGACATGCCCGAGTCCATCCTGGTGCGCTTCAAGGGCGAGATGCAGCCCGGTGTGACCCTGCGCGACCTGGTGCACGCGATCCCGCTGTACGCCATCAAGCAAGGCCTCCTGACCGTGGCCAAGGCCGGCAAGATCAACGAGTTCTCGGGCCGCATCCTGGAAATCGAAGGCCTGCCCAACCTCAAGGTCGAGCAAGCGTTTGAGTTGTCCGATGCTTCCGCCGAGCGCTCGGCCGCCGGTTGCACCATCAAGCTCAACAAGGAGCCGGTCGAGGAATACCTGCGGTCCAACGTGGTGCTCATGAAGAACATGATCGCCGACGGCTATGCCGATGCCCGCTCACTGGCCCGCCGCATCGAGAAAGTCGAAGCCTGGTTGGCCAAGCCCGAGTTGCTCGAAGCCGACAAGGACGCCGAATACGCCCACGTCATCGAAATCGACCTGGCCGACATCAAAGAGCCGATCCTGTGCTGCCCCAACGACCCGGACGACGCCAAGTTCCTGTCCGAGGTCGCTGGCACCAAGATCGATGAAGCCTTCATCGGTTCGTGCATGACCAACATCGGTCACTTCCGCGCCGCCGCCAAGCTGCTCGGCGGCAGCCGCGACATCCCCGTCAAGCTGTGGGTTGCCCCACCGACCAAGATGGACGAAAGCGAGCTGATCAAGGAAGGCCACTACGCCAACTTTGGCGCCGCCGGTGCCCGCACCGAAATGCCCGGCTGCTCGCTGTGCATGGGCAACCAGGCCCAGGTGCGTGAAGGTGCCACCGTGGTGTCCACCAGCACGCGCAATTTCCCCAACCGCCTGGGCAAGAACACGAATGTGTTTTTGGCCAGCGCCGAGTTGGCGGCGATCGCTTCCAAACTGGGCCGGATCCCCACCGTGGCCGAGTACCACGAAGCCATGGGCATCGTGAACAAGGACGGCGCGGCGATCTACAAGTACCTGAATTTCAACCAGATTGACGAGTACGTGGAGAACGCCAAAGGCGTGACCGCCTGAGCCTTGTTGCCAGGAGAAAAAAACGGTCCTGCGGGACCGTTTTTTGTTGCGGGTGCTCAGCCAGGCCATGGTGGCATCATGATTTGGGCATCATTTTGGGCGCGGATATACTGCATTGGCTTGTTATTCACCGAGCTGACCATGCCGATCCACCTGCCCCAACGTCCGAGCCGTGGCCCCAGCCTGGGGGCGCAGGTCTTGGGCATGGCTGCGGAGGGCTTGTGAACCGGATGACGGCAGCGCGGCTGGAGCAGTGGTTTCGCAAGGCCACCACGGGCGATGTCAATCCACGCGCCTTGTTCAGCATCTGCTTGCTGGTGTTGATCGGCAACAACCTGGCGTTTTATGTGTTGCCGGGTGCGCCTTACAACACCCAGGCCAATCTCTGGGCATCGGGTGGCCTCGCCCTGAGCATGTTGGTCGCACGGCATGCCCAGGGTTTCGCGCCTGCCGTGCACCTCATGATCGCGTCGGCCTGGGCCTTGCTGGCCTACATCGCCGCCCACACCGGCGGCATCAATTCGCCAGCCTTGATTTGGATGACCGTGCTGCCGCTTCCCGCACTGCTGCTGTTGGGCCGGCCGGCCAGTTTTTTCTGGCTATGCTGGGTGCTGTGCGGCTACGGCTTGCTGTACGCCGGCGCTGGGCGCGGCTGGTGGCCTGCGACACTCGGTGAGGCCCAAGGGCATCTGAGCTGGGTGTGGTTGAACCAGTCGCTGTGCGTGGTCAGCCTGATGCTCCTGATCCGGATTTACGAGCGTTTGAACGTGCACCAACTCGACGCCATCGATGGCCGCAACCAGGACCTCAAGGCCACCCACCTGGCCCTGGAGCAGGCCCAGGCACACAAGGAAGAGTTTGTGGCGGCCGTCGGGCACGAGCTGCGCACGCCGATGAATGCGATTCTGGGCCTGAATGGGGTCTTGCGTGAACAGGTGCTGGACCGGCCCGACGATGTGGAGGTGGTGGACCACATCCGGCGCTCCACCCAGCAGTTGCTGGGCGTGGTCAACAACATCCTCGACTATTCCCAATTGCAGGCCGGTCAGCTGGTACTGCAGCCCGATTGGCTGGATCTGCGGCTCACGCTCTCAGGGGTGCTGGACGACTACAAGAACAAAGCCCAGGCCCGTGCACAGCAGCTGACGCTGGAGTTGGATGGGCCGATGCCCCAGCAGGTCTGGCTCGATCGCCTGCGCTTGACCCAGGTGCTGGGCAACTTGCTGGACAACGCCATCAAGTATTCGCCCGATATGGCCCAGGTGCGCGTGCATGCCGGTGCACAGCAAGGGTGGCTGCGTGTCGAGGTGATCGACCAGGGCCCTGGCGTGCCCCCGCAGGAGGCCAGCCACATCTTTGACCGCTTTCACAACCGCGCGCTCGAAACGGTGCGCTATTCCTCGGGCACCGGCTTGGGCTTGTCGATTTGTCAACAGCTGGTTCAGCTGCAGGGCGGTCGCATCGGCGTGGACGAAGCGCCCGGCGGCGGGGCCGCGTTTTGGTTTGAGCTGCCCATGCACAGCCCCACCGAAGTCGACCTGGCCGATTTGGCGCAGCAATCCCGGATCGGTCCGGACACGCCCATCACCGTCTTGTTGGTGGACGACGATGCGGTCAACCTGATGGTCTCCCGCCTGCAACTCCAAAAGACCTGGCCAGCGGCCGACATCACCAGCGCTGCCAGCGCCCGACAAGCCATGCAGCTGCTGGCCGAGCACAGTTTTGACGTGGCCTTGCTCGACATGATCATGCCCGAGATCAACGGTCTGGAACTGGCCCAATGGATTCGCCGGCACCACCGCGCCGAGGTGGCCCGGATGCCCGTGCTGGGCCTGACCGCCAGCACCCACCCCGAAGACTGGGAGCGTTGCCGTGGGGCCGGCATGGACGGCGTGCTCGTCAAGCCCATGGACCCGGTGGAGACCACCCGGACCCTGGGGCGCTGCATCCGCCACTGCCAGAGGGCCCAGGCATGAACAGCGCACCCGACAACGTGCGACAAGACCTCGCGCGACAAGACCCCCAGGACCCTGTGGTGGAACGCCTGCGTCAGCGCGTGCTGCCCTGCCTGCCCCAAGCCTTTCAGACCGGCAGCCTGCCCTGGGTGTTTTTGCTGGCCTTGCTGATCATGGCGCTGATGGTCTTTTTCTCGATGGTGAACAAGGACATCTACGGCAACCACATTCCCCTGATCTTTGCGGCTGTGGTGGGCGCACTGCTGGTGGCCATGAGCCGGGGACTGCCTTTGTCGATGGCGGTGCAGATCGCCATGGGGGTGGGGCTGTTGCAGCTGGGCTGGGCCGCTTGGTATTCGGGGGGCATTTACTCGCCGCGCCTGTCATGGCTGTTGCTTTTGCCGCTCACACCCTTCTTTTTTTTCGGGCCCCGCGTCGGCCTGCGCTGGCTGCTGGTGGTGCTGATGGCGCAATGCGCCATTTTGGTCATGACCCAGCAAGCGTGGCTGGGCCGGGAGGTCGTTCTGGGGCTGCCGCACATCAATGCCTCGCTGGCCACCTATGTGATCGTCACCTTGCTGATGATGGTCATTCCGCTGATCTACCACCGGCTCAATGTCAGGGCCCTGCAGCAAGAGCGCGCCTACCAGGCCGAACTGGAAGCCAAGCGCGAGGAGCTGGAGCAGATCCAGGCCAGGCGAGACCAGTTCATCGCCAGTGTCAGCCACGAATTGCGCACCCCCATGAACGCCATCCTCGGCTTCAATGAATTGTTGCGCTCGCGCATCCACGACCGGCCCGAAGCCCTCAAGGTGCTCAACCACACCCGCGATTCGGCCGATCACCTGATGACGGTGATCAACGACGTGCTGGATTACTCCCAGCTGCAGTCGGGCACCCTGGTGCTGCACCCAGAAACCTTCGATCTGCGGGAATCGGTGCACAAGGCCTTCGAGGTGCTGGCGCCCAAAGCCGCCACGCAACAGCTGGATTACCGTTGCGAGCTCGATCCCGCATTGCCCCTCTGGGTGCACACCGACCGTCACCGCATGGTCCAGGTGCTGGTCAACCTGTTGGGCAATGCGCTGAAATTCACCACCCGGGGGCAGGTCAGGCTGTCGGTCCAGTGGTTGGACCCCGGCGTCGAGTTCTCGGTTCAAGACACCGGCATCGGCATTCCTGAACACCACCAGCGCAACATCTTTCGCCGCTTTGCCCAGGCCGACAGCAGCATCGCGCAGCGCTACGGCGGCAATGGCCTGGGCCTGGCCATCTCTCGCCGGCTGGTGGAACTGCTCGGTGGCGACATGGGTTTCGACAGCCGTGAGGGTTGCGGCTCCCGTTTCTGGTTCCGCTTGCCCCTTTGCGCCGTCGAAGCCCCACCGCAGCGCAGCGACCGCGTGAGCGAAGGCATCGCGACCACACTGACCCCCTGGCGCTTTTTGGTGGTGGACGACCATCCCGTCAATCGGGTGCTGGTCAACCGCGTGCTCAGGGCGTCCTGGCCAAAAGCGCAGATCCGCGAAGTGGCCGACGGAGCGCAAGCCCTGCAGGCCTTGCACGAGGAGCCGGCCGACGCGGTGTTCATGGACATGCTGATGCCCCGGATGGATGGCATCACCTGCACCGAGCGCATCCGGCAGATGCTGCCGGATGAACTGCGGCACGTGGTCATCTTCGGGCTGACCGCCAATGTCAACCCGGAAGACCTCAACCGCTTTCGGGCCGCCGGTCTGGACGGTCTGATGCTCAAGCCCTTTGACTGGCGCCTGTTGTGCGCCGAGACCGAGCGCCTGCTGGTCGAACGCCGGGGCTGAGTGGTCCATGCGCGTCAGGCCAGCCCTGCCGCCCAAGCCCCAGCGACAGCGGTGCGGGAGGCCGTTGGCGCTCGCAATACCCCACGCCCCACCATGGTCAATGCCGCACCGAAACACCGCATGCCCGGGCCCGCGTATTCTGGCCGTCCATTGTTCAGGAGACACGACATGTTGAACCGACGTCATTTTTTGGGTACAGGCATGGCCGGCGCCACTGCGCTGACTTTCTCTTCCGTCTGGTCGCAAAACACGCCCCAATTCGGCGCGCCCGATTTGCCAGCGGTGGGTTTTCGGCGCATGAAGCTGGGGACCATGGAGGTGATTGCCCTCAACGATGGCGCGGTGCGCCGCCCCCTGGGCCAAGAATTCGTGCCTGCGGTGCCGCTGGACCAGGTCAAGGCCTTGCTGGCCTCACAGAACCTGCCCACCGATTACATCGATGTGCCTTACACCCCGTTTTTGCTGATCAACGGCAACCAGCGCTATCTGTTTGACACCGGCTTTGCCGACAATGGCCCGCCCACCACAGGCAGGCTGCTGGGCAATCTGGCTGCAGCCGGTTTCAAGCCCGAGGACATCAACAACGTGGTGCTCAGCCATTTTCATGGCGATCACATCAACGGCTTGCGCTTCAAGAACGGCAACCTGGTCTACCCCAATGCCCGTGTGCATGTGCCAGCACCCGAACACGCTTTCTGGACGGATGAAGCCCGCATCGCGGCTGCGCCAGCGCAGATGCAAGGTGCTTTTGCGGCCGTCAGGCGTGCGTTGACGGGTTTGTCCGCAGACCAGTTGGTCCGGTTCGAACCAGGGACTTCGATCGCCCCGGGCATCCAGTCGGTGGCGGCTTTTGGCCACACCCCCGGACACACCCTGTTCACGGCACGCTCGGAAGGGCAGTCCTTTGCCTACGTGGCCGACATCACCAACGTGCCGTCCCTGTTTGCGCGCAACCCCGACTGGGCCGTGCTCTTTGACATGAACCCCGAAATGGCCCGCCAAACCCGCCGCAGGGTGTTTGACATGCTGGTGAACGAAAAAATGCTGGCCGGCGGCTTCCATTTCCCATTTCCGGCCTTTGGCGGGATCACGCCTTTGGGCAATGGCTACCAGTTTGTGCCCGTGGCTTGATCCAGCCTACCGCCGCGCATCCCCTGTCAGCCCGGGCCCCAATGCCCGGGCTTTTTTGTGGCCGTTTCGCCCCGGCCCCGGCCCCGTCTCTGGCTGATATGCTCGCAAGGCCAAATGTTCATCCCGCCAGGGCGTATCGCCTGCGCGGGGTTCAGGAGTTGCTGACATGAAATACACCACCTTGGGCCAAAGCCCCTTGAAAGTGTCCCGCCTGTGCTTGGGCACCATGATGTTCGGTGACCAGACACCTCTGGAAGACGCCCGCAGCATCGTGGCCGATGCGCAGGACCAGGGTTGCAACTTCATCGACACCGCCGATGTGTACAGCCTGGGCCGATCCGAAGAGATCGTGGGCCAGGTTCTGCAGGGGCAGCGACACCGCTGGGTCTTGGCCAGCAAGGTGGGCAACGCCATGTCGGACATGCCCAACCACCAGGGGTATTCGCGCAGCTGGATGTTGCGCGCCTGCGAGGCCAGTCTGCGCCGGCTGGCCACCGACCACCTGGACATTTATTACCTGCACCGCGACTACAACGGCATGGGTCTGGAGGAGCCCTTGCGGGCCATCGAGGCCTTGTTGCGCGACGGCAAGATCCGCTATTGGGGTGTCTCCAATTTCAGGGGCTGGCGCATCGCCGAGATGGTCCACATGGCCCGCCAGATGAACATGCCCGGCCCCGTCGTGTGCCAGCCGTATTACAACCTGCTCAACCGCTTGCCCGAGGTGGAAATTCTGGAGGCCTGCGGTCACCACGGCCTGGGCGTGGTGCCCTACAGCCCGATTGCGCGCGGCGTGCTGACGGGCAAATACGCGCCGGGCCAGGCGCCCGCCCAGGGCAGCCGCGCTGCGCGGGGCGACAA
Source organism: Comamonadaceae bacterium (assembly GCA_027490555.1). Lineage (GTDB taxonomy): Bacteria > Pseudomonadota > Gammaproteobacteria > Burkholderiales > Burkholderiaceae_C > Limnohabitans_A. The sequence goes on from JAIXXW010000327.1 coordinate 8,360, forward strand.
GCGCATCTTGGAGACCGAGTTCCGCGAAGAGTCGCTGCAGATTGCACAAACGCTGGGCCAACATTGCCACCGCAAGGGGGTGTCGCTGGCGCACTTTGCCACCGCCTGGGTGCTGGCCAACCGCCATGTCAGCGCGGTCATCGCCGGGCCGCGCACGCTGGCGCAGTGGCAAGACTATGCAGGGGCCTTGGAGGTGGAGATCACCGCAGAGGACGAAGCCCTGGTCAACCGCCTGGTGGCCCCGGGACACCCTTCCACCCCGGGTTACAACGACCCGTCCTACCCCTTGAACGGGCGCTGAGCCCGCAAGTATTCCGGCTTGTGCCTGAACCTCGGCCCATGAAGCGCCCAGACCGTCCGCAGCTGTTGATCGCCGGCGGCGGCATTGGTGGCCTGGCGGCCGCGTCGGCGTGTGCGCAGCAAGGCCTGCCGGTGTGCTTGATCGAGCGCGCAGGGCAGTTCAGCGAGGTGGGCGCGGGCATCCAGCTGGGACCGAATGCGACGCGGATTTTGCAGCGCTGGGGATGCGGTCCGGCGCTCGACCAGGTGGCGGCTTTCCCAGGCCAGCTGCTGGCCCGCGACGCCCGCACAGGCCAGATTCTGGGCCGTTTGCGCTTGGGGGAGCGCGCCCGCACCCGCTATGGCGCGCCGTATGCCACCGTCCACCGCGCCGATTTGCAGGGCTTGCTGCTGCAGGCGGCCCACAACTCGGGGGTGGACATGCGCCTGGGGCAGACCCTGCAGGGTTGGGACGATGCCGAGCAGGGCTTGATGGTGAATACCCAGGAAGGCAGCTGTTTGCAGGCCAGCGCCCTGGTGGGTGCCGACGGCGTCTGGAGCACGGTGCGCCAGCAACTGCTGGGCGATGCGCCGGCCCGCTTCACCGGGCATCTGGCCTACCGGGCACTGGTGGCGCAAGCGGATCTGCCTGCGCATTTGCGCTCGGACGAGGTCACCGTCTGGATGGGGCCGCGCCTGCACGTGGTGCATTACCCGGTGCGCAGTGGGCAGTGGCTCAATCTGGTGGCCATCGTGCACGGTGCTCAGCCGGATCGGCGTCAGGATTGGGACCAGGCCGGGCACACCCCGGCGCTGATGCAGGCCTTGGGTGCGGTGTGCCAGGATTTGCACGCGCGTTTGGCCTCGGTGCCCGCTTGGCGGCTGTGGGCGCTGCACGACCGCGTGCCCTTGCGTGCAGCCCATCACATGGCACAAGGCCGGGTGGCCCTGCTGGGCGATGCGGCGCACCCCATGCGGCCCTACCTGGCCCAAGGGGCGGGCATGGCCATCGAAGACGCACAGGCCCTGGCCGAATGCCTGAGCGCCAGGGGTCCGGTCGCCCAGCAGTTGCAGGCCTATGCCGCGCAACGTTGGGCACGCAATGCCCGCGTGCAAGCCCGTGCCCTGCGCAACGGCCGCATCTTCCATGCGCAAGGCGCGCTCGCGCTGGCGCGCAACCTGTCGATGCGGCTTGGGGGTGAACGCGTCATGGACCTGCCTTGGTTGTATGGCGCAGGACCCCTGAGCGCCATCGCTTGAGGCGGTGGCCTGACGTACATTTCATACCCATCGACATTGGCAGGAAAATTTTCATGGCGCGCCATCATCCCGACAACCGGCCCCTGGCCCGAACAGGACTTGGCCTGGCCCTCTGGAGCGCGTTGGTGGCCATGCCAAGCGCCATGGCGCAAAGCACCGATTTGTCGGCCTGCATGGCCGAGTTGCGTCCTGCAGCGCGCTCAGCCGGTGTCCACGATGCCACCTGGTCGCGCCACACCGCAGGGCTGCAGGCCGATTTCAGCGTCATCGAGAAGTTGAATTTCCAGCCCGAATTCCGCACCGCGATATGGGATTACATGTCGGCCCTGGTGGACGACGAGCGCGTGGCCGATGGCCTGGCCCGCCTGGCGGAGCACCGACAGGTGCTGGAGCGGGCCGAACAGCGCTTTGGCGTGGACCCTGCCACCGTGGTGGCGGTGTGGGGGGTGGAGAGCAATTTTGGTCAGACCTTCGGCAAATACCCCCTGGTGCAGGCGCTGGGCACGTTGTCGTGTCACGGGCGGCGGCAAAATTTTTTCCGGGGCGAATTTCTGGCGGCCTTGCGGATTTTGCAGGCCGGTCACATCCCACCGGATCGCCTGTTGGGCTCGTGGGCCGGGGCTTTTGGCCACACCCAGTTCATGCCCACCACCTTTGAGCGCCTGGCGGTCGATTTTGACGGGGATGGCCGCGCCGACCTCATGGACAGCGCGGTGGACGCGCTGGGTTCGACCGCTCACTTTTTGGCCCGAGCCGGTTGGCAGCGTGGCCTGCCCTGGGGCATTGAGGTGAAGTTGCCAGCGGGCATTGCTTTGGCAGGGGAGGGGCGTCGCACCAAGCGCCCGGTGGCCGACTGGATGGCGCGGGGCGTTCGCCGCACGGATGGCTCGGCCCTGCCGGAAAGCTTGGGTTCAACGGGCTTGCTGACCCTGGCAGGGCCCAAGGGCCCGGCGTTTTTGGTGACGCGCAATTTTGATGCGCTGTACAGCTACAACGCGGCAGAAAGCTATGGTCTGGCGATTGCCCACCTGAGTGACCGCCTGCGGGGTGCGGGACCCTTCGTCACGCCCTGGCCCACGGACGATCCGGGCTTGTCACGCGCGCAGCGGCGCGAGTTGCAGGGATTGCTGGTGATGCGTGGCCACGAGATCGGTCCGGTGGACGGCATGTTGGGCGAGAAATCCCGCCAGGCCATCCGCCTCGAACAACAGCGCCTGGGCCACGAGGCCAATGGCCGGGGTGGTCAGAAAATTCTCCAGGCCTTGCGCGGCGGCTGAGCTCAGGCCTTCAGCGGCAAAGCCCTCTGCCGTCGGCCTGTCAGCGCAAACAGCGCGTTGCCCACCGCCGGGGCCAGGGGTGGCACGGCCGGCTCGCCCACCCCGCCCGGGTGTCGGGTGCTGGGCACGATGTGTGTCTCCACCACGGGAGCCTGCTGCAGCGTGACCAGGGGGTAGCTGGGAAAATTGCTTTGCTGCACCACGCCGCCCACGATGTCGATCTGGCCGTACAGCGCGGCGCTCAGCGCATACACCACGCTGCTTTGCATTTGCTGGGCCACGGTGTCGGGGTTGACCACGGTGCCGCAGTCGATGGCGCAGACCACGCGGTGGACACGGATCTGACCCGAGTCGATGGAGACCTCGGCGACCTGGGCCACGATGGCGCCAAAGGACTTGTGCAAGGCCAAGCCCTGCGCCCGGCCAGCCGGCAGAGGCCGGCCCCAGCCGGCTTGGCCTGCGGCCAGCTGCAGCACGGCGGCGTAGCGCGGCGCGTCTTTGAGCAGTTTCAGGCGAAAAGCCAGCGGGTCTTGTTGCGTGGCCACGGCCAGCTCGTCGATGAAGCTCTCCGAAAAGAAGGCGTTGTGCGAATGGCCCACCGAACGCCAAAAGCCCACGGGCACACCCGAGCGGGTGGCCACATGGCTCATGTGCTGATTCAAAAAACCATAAGGCAGATCGAACAGGCCCTCCGATGTCGTCTTGTCCGGCATGTCGATGGGGCCCGAAAGGTGCGGCGCGGCGCGTGCCATCCAGCGCGGGGTGATGGCGTCGCCCGCCGATTGGATGCGCAGGCCGCTGACGTCGCCTTGCGCGTCGATCGAGGCCTGGAACTTCGCCAGGTGCATCGGTCGGTAAAAGTCGTGCGTCATGTCTTCCTCGCGCGACCACAGCACCTGCACGGGCGCGCCTTGGCAGGCCATGGCCACCTGCACGGCTTGGCCGACAAAGTCCACCTCCAACCTGCGGCCAAAGCCGCCACCCAGCAGCGTCACATGCACGGTGACTTGGTCCTCGTCGACGCCCGCCACCTTGGCCGCCATGGCGCGGGCCATTTGCGGCACCTGGGTGGGCACCCAGATCTCCACCTTCCCATCCTTGACTTGCGCGGTGCAGTTCATCGGCTCGAGGGTGGCATGGGCCAGGTAGGGTGCTTGGTACAGCGCATCGATGCGGCGGGCGGCCGTTTGCTCGGCCTTGAGGGGCAGGCCTTGCTCATGGAAGGTGAAGCCGCTTTCGGTGTTCAGGGCCAGGAGCAGCCGGGCCTGGATGCGGCTGGTGTCGGCAGCGTCCGCAGCAGGCGCGGGCCACTGCACCTTAACCGCCTGCGCGCCCTGGCGGGCCTGCCAGGTGTTGCGGGCCACCACGGCCAAGCCGCCGGTGCCGCCACCCCAGGCGTCCAGGGCCACCACCCGGCTCACACCCGGCATGGCCAGGGCTGCCTGGGTGTCCATGGGGGCGCTGGGGCCACCGAGCACCGGGTTCATGCGCACAGCGGCAAACAGCATGCCGGGCAAGCGCACGTCCATGCCGAACTGGGCCTGGCCCGTGACTTTGGCGGGGATGTCGCTGCGGGGGGCGCTGCGCCCGATCAGTTGCCAGTCCTGACGGGCTTTGGGCTGGATGTGTGGGGGCGTGCTGCCAGCCGCCGCCTGAGCCAGCTGGCCGTAATGAGCGCTGGGGCCCGAGGCGTGTCGCAGCACGCCCTCGCGCACCGTGATCTCCTGGGCAGGGACTGTCCAGGCGGCGGCAGCGGCTTGCACCAGGCTGGCGCGCGCCGTGGCGGCGGCCATGCGCAGCGGGCCCCACAGGTCGGCCACCGAAGACGATCCGCCTGTGGCGTTGATGCCCAGTTCGCGGGCGATCTTGGCCACCATCCACTCGGCCAGCTTGATCTTGGCGGGTTTGTGCTCGCCCTCGCTGTCCAGCGGGTGAAAGGGCAGGCTGGCCACCAGCATGGCCACATTGCCGTAAATGCTGTCGGCCCCGGCCTGTTCGAGGCGAACGCGGCCCATTGGCACGTCCAGCTCCTCGGCCACCAGCATGGCCAGCGCGGTGTGCACACCCTGGCCCATTTCGCTGCGGGGCATGGCCAGCACCACCGCGCCATCGGCGCTGATCTTGATCCAGCCGTTCAGGGCCACATCGCCTGGTGTGGGGCGCATCAAGTCCGGGGAGCCCAGGCGTGAGCGGGCCGGCATCGCGCCCCAGCCCACCACCAGGGCGCCGGTGACGCCCAGGGCGCTCAGAATCCAGGTGCGGCGTTTCATGCGGCACCGCCTTGGCGCATCTGTGCGGCGGCGCGGTGGATGGCCGCCCGGACACGTTGGTAGGTGCCGCAGCGGCACAGGTTGGTGATGGCGGCATCGATGTCGGCATCGCTGGGTTTCGGGTTGTGCGCCAACAAGGCGGCTGCGGCCATCAGCATGCCGCTTTGGCAGTAGCCGCATTGCGGCACCTGTTCGGCGATCCAGGCGGCTTGCAAAGGATGGGGTTTGTCCTGCGTGCCCAAAGACTCGATGGTGACGATGCGCCTGTGGGCCATGGCCGATACCGGTGTGACGCAAGCGCGCACAGGCTGTCCGTCCACATGCACCGTGCAGGCCCCACAAGCGGCCACGCCGCAGCCAAATTTGGTGCCTGTCAGGTTCAATTCATCGCGCAGCACCCACAGCAAGGGGGTGCTGGGCTCGGCGGAGGCAGTGCGGCTTTGGCCGTTGATGTTCAGTTGCACGGTGTGGATCGGGTAAGGGTGGTTCTGGCCTGATGTTAACGGCCCCAGGCCCTTGTGCAGAAGGGCCATGATTTTGACCGTGTAGGAGCGCACCCTGTGCGCGATGGTGGGTTTCACAGGCTGTCTTCGATCGCCCACAGGGTGGGCTCCCACCTGCATGGCCAGGCCTGCCCGAGTAGGAGCGCACCCCGCGAGCGATGCGGGGTTTCACGGGCTGTCTCCGATCGCCCACAGGGTGGGCTCCCACCTGCATGGCCAGGCCTGCCCGTGTGTGGGTGCACCCCATGGGCGATGCGGGGTTTCACGGGCTGTGCCCGATCGCCCACAGGGTGGGCTCCCACCGGCATGGCCAGGGCTGCCCAAGTGGGAGCGCACCCTGTGCGCGATGGTGGTTTGCGGCGGCAGGGGCCGGGGCCACCACAGGTTTTTCAGGTCACGCTGTTCTTGTGCCCATAGCGGGGGTCTTGCCATTCGCCACTGTGCATCACCTGGCGCAGCTGTTCAGCGGCCTGCCACACGTCGGCATAGCCCAGGTACAGCGGCGTGAAGCCAAAGCGCAGGATGTCGGCGTGCGGGCCGCCGTCGCCCGCGCGGAAGTCGCCGATCACACCGCGGTCGATCAGGGCCTGCACGATGGCGTAGGCGCCTTCGGCGCGGGTCAGGCTCACTTGCGAGCCGCGCTGGGCTTCCTCGGTCGGGGTGGCGATGCCAAAGCCGTGACCGTGCAGGCGCGTGCGCACCAGCTGCATGAACAAGCCCGTGAGGGCCAGCGACTTTTGGCGCAGCGCGGCCATGCCACCGAAGGCTTCGGCGTGCAAAAAAGCGTCCAGGCCGCAGTCCAGGGCGGTCAGGCTCAGGATGGGTTGTGTGCCGCATTGGTAGCGCGCGATGCCCGGGGCGGGCCGGTAATCGGGCGTGAAGGCAAATGGCGCCGCATGCCCCCACCAGCCGGCCAGCGGTTGCCAAAAGCGGTCGGTGTGTTGGGGATGGACCCAGACAAACGCCGGTGCGCCGGGACCCCCATTGAGGTATTTGTAGCCGCAGCCCACCGCAAAGTCGGCCCCCGATCCGTGCAGGTCGACGGGCACCGCACCCGCGCTGTGCGCCAGGTCCCACACCGTCAGGATGCCCATGGCGTGGGCTTGTGCCGTGAGCGCCTGCATGTCGTGCATGGCGCCGGTGCGGTAATTCACATGGGTCAGCAGCAGCACGGCCACATCGTCCTGCATGGCGGCGGCCAGGTCCTGGGTGTCGACCAGCTGCAGGCTGCAAGCACGCTCTTGGCACAAGGCTTCGACGATGTACAGGTCCGTCGGGAAATTGCTGCGTTCGCTGAGGATCTTGGTTTTGTGCGGGTGGTCGGCGGTGGCGATGCGCAGCGCTGCGGTCAGCACCTTGAACAGGTTGACCGAGGTGCTGTCGGCAGCGATCACCTCGCCTGGCCGGGCACCGATGAGGCGGGCGATTTTGTCGCCCACACGCTGGGGCAGTAAGAACCAGCCGGCCGTGTTCCAGCTTCGGATCAGGTCTTGCCCCCATTCGTGTGTGACGGCCTGGGCCACCCGGGCTGGGACGGTTTTGGGCAGCACACCCAGGGAATTGCCGTCCAGGTAAATCACGCCCGCTGGCACCTCGAACAGATCACGCAGGGGGCGCAGGGGGTCTTGTTGGTCCAGCAGTTCGCAGTCGTGCAGGGTGGGGGTGAGGTTCAGCATGGGGGTGTCTTGGGCTCGGTGCCCACAGTGTAGGCGCAGGCATTGGCGGCAGGTGCCTTCCCGACAGCATCCGGGTCAAGAGGCTCAGAGGCTGAGGGCGGGAAGGCCATGGCGGCGCCGGGCCTGCTCGCAGGCGGGGCTGCCTTCTTCGAATTCACGGCAGGGAGAGGGGCGCCACTCGTAGATGCCGCACAGGGCTTTTTCGCCCGTCTTGCCGTACAGCGCTGCACAGCGGGGTGGACTGTGGTCGGTGCCGCGCATGCGGCAGGTGTGCTCGTTCAGAGGCGAGGCCAGGCCAGCGGGCACAGCGCCGCCGCCTTCCTCGTATTCGAAGACAGAAAAATCCACCCGGAAACTCACGCAGCAAGCGCCGCAGCTGGTGCAGGCGCTCATCTCAGGCCTGCACGCGTCCCAGCAGCAAAAATTCCATGAGGGCTTTTTGCACATGCATGCGGTTTTCGGCTTCGTCCCAGACCACCGATTGGGGGCCATCGATGACTTCGGCGCTGACTTCCTCGCCCCGGTGGGCGGGCAGGCAATGCATGAACAGGGCGTCGGGCTTGGCCACTTGCATCATGGCTTGGTCCACACACCAGTCGGCAAAAGCTTTCTTGCGGGCCTCGTTTTCGGCCTCGAAACCCATGCTGGTCCACACATCGGTGGTGACCAGGTCGGCGCCACGGCAAGCGTCCTCGGGGTCTTTGAAGACCTTGTAGCTGTCGGCGCTGCGCAGACCGGCCACGGCCTGGTCCACTTCGTAGCCGCTGGGGGTGCTCAGGTGCACCGTGAAACCCAACAACTCGGCCGCTTGCAGCCAGGTGTTGGCCATGTTGTTGCCATCCCCAACCCAGGCCACCACCTTGCCTCGGAGGGTCGAGGGGTCCGGCCTGCCCTGGGTGTCCAGGCCCCGGTGCTCCAGGAAGGTGAACAGGTCGGCCAGGATCTGGCAGGGGTGAAATTCGTTGGTCAGGCCGTTGATGACGGGCACGCGCGAATGCGAGGCAAAGCGCTCGATCTTGTCCTGGCCGTAGGTGCGGATCATGACCAGGTCCGTCATCCGGCTGATCACTCGGGCGCTGTCTTCGATCGGCTCGGCGCGGCCGAGCTGGCTGTCGCCCGTGGTCAGGTGCACCACCGAGCCACCGAGCTGGTACATGCCCGCCTCAAAGCTCACGCGGGTGCGCGTGCTGGCTTTTTCAAAGATCATGGCCAATGTGCGGTCGGCCAGCGGATGGTATTTTTCGTAGGCCTTGAACTTGCGCTTGATCTCGGCCGCGCGTGCAAACAGGTGCGCGTACTCGTCAGCGCTCAGGTCGGTGAACTGCAGGTAATGGCGCACAGGCACGGGTGGGGTCTGGCTCATGCGGACTCCGCCAAAAAGGTCTTGATCAGCGGCACCAAAATGGCCACCACTTCGTCGGCTTCGGCCTCGGTCATGATGAGTGGGGGCACCAAGCGGATCACGCTGTCGGCGGTCACGCTCAGCAGCAAGCCGGCTTCGGCGGCCCGTGTCCAAATGGCACCGCAAGGGCGGTCCAGCTCGATGCCCAGCATCAAGCCTTGGCCGCGCACTTCTTTCACCCCTGGCACGCCCGCCAGAGCCTTCTCAAGCGCGCTGCGCAAATGCGTCCCCACCGTGGCCGCGTTGGCCATCAGGCCGTCTTTTTCCATGATGCGGATGGTTTCAACCCCAGCGCGCATCGCCAAAGGATTGCCGCCAAAGGTGGTGCCGTGGTTGCCGGGCTGGAAGATCTGGGCGGCCTTGGGCCCGGCCACCACCGCGCCAATCGGCACGCCCGAGCCCAGGCCTTTGGCCAGTGGCATCACATCCGGCACAATGCCGGCCCACTGGTGGGCAAACCATTTGCCGGTACGGCCCATGCCGCACTGCACCTCGTCGATCATCATTAGCCAGTCTTTCTGATCGCACAGGGCGCGCACCTGCTGCAGGTATTCGATGCGCATCGGGTTGATGCCGCCTTCGCCCTGGATGGTCTCCATGAACACCGCCACCACGTTCGGATTGCCCTCGGTGGCTTTTTTCAGGGCCTCGATGTCGTTGACCGGCACGCGCACAAAGCCTTCCACCATGGGCCCAAAGCCTTTTTTCAGCTTTTCATTGGCGGTGGCGCTCAGGGTGGCAATGCTGCGGCCATGGAAGGCTTTTTCGTAGACCACGATTTCGGGTCTTTCGATGCCTTTGTCGTGGCCAAATTTGCGTGCCAGCTTGATGGCCGCCTCGTTGGCCTCCAGCCCGGTGCAGCAAAAAAACACATTCGTCATGCCCGACAACTCGACCAGCTTGGCCGCCAGCACCTCGCCATTGGGCACATGGAAATAGTTGCAGCTGTGGATCATTTTGGTCAGTTGGTCTTGCAGGGCAGGGACCAGATCGGGGTGGTTGTGCCCCAGGGTGTTGACCGCAATGCCCGCCAGCGCATCCAGGTAGGACTTGCCATTGACGTCCCAAACACGGCAACCCTGACCATGGCTGAGCGCAATCGGCAGTCGGCCATAGGTGTTCATGGTGTGCGGTGAGGCGGCTTCAATGTGAGCGGTCATGCTTGAACTCCTGAAATGAAAATCGGCTCA
>JAIXXW010000391.1 GCA_027490555.1 Comamonadaceae bacterium
AACTTGCCGCCATCGACAAAGTGCACCTGGCTGGCTTTGTCCCAACCGCCAAAGGCCTCGTCGATGGTGAACAGGTTGAGCTTGGGCAGCTGTTTGGCGTATTTGGCCTGGGCCTTGGCCGAGCGGGGCCGGTAAAAGTGTTTGCCGATCAGGTCTTGCGCTTCTTCGGTGTAGAGGAATTCCAGGTAGGCCTGGGCCACGGCCCGGGTGCCCTTTTTGTCCACGTTTTTGTCGATCAAGGCCACCGCGGGCTCAGCCAGGATGGAGATCGAGGGGTAGACAAAATCCACCTTGTTGCCGAATTCCTTCTCCAGCAAGTAGGCTTCGTTTTCCCAGCTCAGGAAGACATCGCCCTGGTTGCGCTGGGCAAAGGTCACCGACGAGCCCCGGGCGCCGGTGTCCAGCACCGGCACGTTCTGGTAGAGCTTTTTCACAAATTCCTGGGCCTTGTCATCGCCGCCGTATTTGCGCTTGGCAAACTCCCAGGCGGCCAGGTAGTTCCAGCGGGCGCCGCCCGAGGTTTTGGGGTTGGGCGTGATCACTTTCACATCCGGGCGCACCAGGTCGTCCCAGTCTTTGATGTTCTTGGGGTTGCCTTGGCGCACCACCAGCACGATGGTCGAGGTGTAGGGCGTGCTGTTGTGCGGCAGGCGTTTTTGCCAGTCTTTGGGAATCAGGTTGCCGTTGCTGTGCAAGGCATCGGTGTCACCGGCCAGGGCCAGCGTGGCCACATCGGCGTCGAGTCCATCGATGATGGAGCGGGCCTGTCGGCCCGAGCCGCCGTGTGACTGCTTGATGTTCACATCCTGACCGGTGCGGGCTTTCCAGTGTTTGGCAAAGACCTGGTTGAACTCGGCGTAGAACTCACGGGTGGGGTCGTACGAGACGTTGAGCAGGCTGATCGGGGCCTGGGCCTGCACGGTCAGACCCGACACGGTCAAGGCCAGCAGGGCTGCGAACTTCAAAAACGGACGTTTGGTTTTCATTTGAATCACTCCAAAAAAATACACATCAAAAAGCTGATGGGATGGATTCTGGAAGCGAAGCGTTAAAACTCAAACGATTGATTTTTAGTTTGTAAATGAGGAAAACATCTATTCGGGGCGGCTCATGTGTTGGGGGCCAGGTCGCCCCCCGCCTCAACGTGGTGACAACCAGCGTTGGAGCACGGCAGCCTTGGGTGGGCCGATCACGCGTTGTGTCTGGCCCTTGGCGTCCAGCAGGACCACATAGGGCGTCACGTTGGGCCAGGTCGGGTCCACCGCCTGGCGGATGGCGGGCTCAAAGCCGTCAAAGGCGTACATGCGGCTCATGCCCTCAAAGTGCGCGGCGTGGCGCCAGGCTTGTGCGCCGCTCACATCCATCACCACCGCATTCAATTCGGGTTTGCTTTTCTTGTTTTTGACCGCCTGGTGTACCGCTGCAAAAGCCGCAGGGCAGGTGCTGCAATACGAGGTGGTGAACACGTAGGCGGCCGGGCGCGGGCCGTGTTGCAACAGTTGAGCCCAGGTTTTTTCGTCAAAGGGCAGCACCGTGCCAGCCGCCTGCGCCGGGCTTGAAGGGCTCTGCGCCCCGCCATGGGGGTGTGCTTGCGCCCGCACCGCAGGGGCGGCCAGGGCGAGGGCCAGCGTGCAGCTGGCCAGGGCTGCGCTCAAGCGGCCAGTGGATTTAAAAATGGAGTTCATGGACTTGTATCTCCTGGGTGTTGCGCCAGACCACCACCATCCGCTCACCGAGCTGGGCCAGACGTGGGTGGTCGTTGTGGCCCGTGGTTTGGGCCAGGGTTTTGAGCGTGAAGTTCTGCCCGCCGTCGGGCGACAGCCAAGCTTTGAGCGTGGTGGCCGTGCCTTCGCTGCTGCGCCAGACCACGGCCACCTTGGCGCCGTGCGCCATCACGTCGGCATGCTCGGCACGCGGGTCGGGCAAGACCCGTTCGGTTTTGGGCAGGGGCAGGCCTTGGGCATTCAGGCGGGCATAGCGCACTGCCGCCTGGTCTTGGCCATGGACTTTGCGGATGCCAAACCAGACGGTGTGGAAGCCGCCCGCCGCGCTGCTGGCGTTGGCCGCCAGGCCCGGTCCGTGGTGCGGGCAGGCGTTGATTTGCCAGCCGTCAAAAGTGCTGCGCGTGATGCGGTTGGCCGCAGCGCCGACGCTGGCAAACGCATGGTCACGGGTGTTGCCGTCAAACACGTGTCGCCAGGTGGCCTTGAGTTCACCCTGCGGGTTGGTCGCCAGCGCGATGCGGCAGCATTCGCAAGAGTGGTCGGCCACTTTGATGTCCGGCCCGAAGCTGGCCCCGCCATCCTGGGACGCGTTGCGGTAGATGGCGGCCCCGACGTAGGGCTGGGCAGCGCCTTGGGGTGCCTGGTCGCGCTTGTCGATCCACAGGGTGTGCAAAACCCCCTGGCCGTCGAAGGCGATGGCGTCAAAGCGGTGGGTGATCTCCTGCCGGTCCTGGTGCACCGTGAAGGGCTCGCCAAAGCTGGCCCCGCCATCGCTGCTTCGCAGCATGCGCACAAAGCCGGTGAAGCGCTTGGCCAGGGGCATGGTGTAGCTGATCACCACCCAGCCCTTGGGGCCGAAGGCGATTTTGGGGCGGCTTTCGCCATCGGCGGCGATCGGGTCCTGGCCGGTGTTCAGGATGCG
>JAIXXW010000264.1 GCA_027490555.1 Comamonadaceae bacterium
GTGCTGCAAGCCCTGCGCGACCAGATGGGCCAGCACGTCTGGCCGGTGCACCGGCTGGACAAGGGCACCAGCGGCGTGCTGGTGTTTGCGCTGAGTGCCGAGGTGGCGCGCACGCTGGGGCAGGCTTTTGAAACGGGCGAGGGCCTGCACAAAACCTACCGCGCCATCGTGCGGGGCTGGCCCATGGACCAGGGGCTGATCGACCACCCCTTGAAACGCATGCCCGACGACATGCGCATCGAGCGCGAAGAGGTGCAGCCTGCCCAGACGCGCTGCCAAACCCTGCGCCGATTCGAGCTGCCCCTGCCCCAGCGGGGCTTTGCCAGCACCCGCTGCGCCGAAGTGGCGCTGCAGCCCCTGACCGGCCGCCGCCACCAATTGCGCCGCCACATGAAGCACATCGCGCACCCGATCATCGGCGACGCCACGCACGGCAAAGGGCCGCTGAACCGGGCGGTGGCCGAGGTGCTGGGGCAGCAGCGCCTGTGGCTGCATGCGCACAGTCTGGCGCTGCACCACCCGGTCAGCGGGCAGCCGATGCACTGCGTGTCGCCCCTGCCCACGGCGTGGGCGCTTTGGGATGCGCACGCGACCGAGCCAGCGACATCCACCCCTTCATGAAGCCCTCTCTGTAGGAGCCCACCCTGGCAGCTGCCGCCCACGGAGCCCTCTTTGTAGGAGCCCACCCTGTGGGCGATGCTTGGTGGGCATGTGTGCTTTTTCGCCCACGGGGTGGGCTCCCTCCATGGCAGCTGCCGCCCACGGGGCCCTCTCTGTAGGAGCCCACCCTGTGGGCGATGGTTTGAGGGCATGTGCGCTTTTTCGCCCACGGGGTGGGCTCCCTCCATGGCAGCTGCCGCCCACGGAGTCCCCTTTGTAGGAGCCCACCCTGTGGGCGATGCTTGGTGGGCATGTGTGCTTTTTCGCCCACGGGGTGGGCTCCCACCATGGAATCTGACGTCCACGGAGTCCTCTTTGTAGGAGCCCACCCTGTGGGCGATGCTTGGTGGGCATGTGTGCTTTTTCGCCCACGGGGTGGGCTCCCACCATGGCAGCTGCCGCCCACGGGGCCCTCTTGGTAGGAGCCCACCCTGTGGGCGATGCTTGGTGGGCATGTGCGCTTTTTCGCCCACGGGGTGGGCTCCCACCATGGCAGCTGTCGCCCACGGTGTCCTCTTTGTAGGAGCCCACCCTGTGGGCGATGCTTGGTGGGCATATGCGCTTTTTCGCCCACGGGGTGGGCTCCCACCATGGAAGCTGTCGCCCAACGGATATGCCTTGGGCTGGTTTTCCATAAGATGCAGGGCTTTCCAAGTCTGCGTGCGACGCATTTCCATCCTGAGACCCTCTGCCCATGAGCCTGCTTTTCACCCCCTTCACTTTCAATGCACCCTCGGGTCCCCTCACCCTGCCCAACCGCATCGTGATCGCCCCCATGTGCCAGTACTCGGCCGAGAACGGCCAAGCCACCGACTGGCACCTGACGCACTGGACCAACCTGCTCAACAGCGGCGCAGGCCTGTTCACCATCGAGGCCACGGCGGTGTCGGCGGTCGGCCGCATCAGCCCCGGCTGCCTGGGCCTGTGGGACGACGCCACCCAGGCGGCCCTGGGTGACAAGCTGCACCGCGCACGCCGCCAGGCCCCGCACATGCCTGTGTGCATTCAGATTGGCCATGCGGGCCGCAAGGCCTCGAGCGCGGCTCCCTGGAACGGCGGCATGCTGATAGCCCCCGAAGACGGTGGCTGGCAGCCTGTGGCCCCGAGCGCCCTGCCCCACCTGCCCACAGAAGCACCCCCCACCGAACTGAGCCTGGCCGACATCGCGCAAATCAAGGCCGATTTTGTGAACACGGCCCGGCGCAGCCACGAACTGGGCATTGAAGCCATCGAGTTGCATGCCGCGCACGGTTATTTGCTGCACGAGTTTTTGTCGCCCATTTCCAACCAGCGCAGTGACCCATACGGCGGCTCATTTGAAAACCGCATCCGCTTTCCGATGGAAGTGTTCAAGGCCGTGCGCGAGGCCTTTGGCGGCACTTTGGGCATGCGCATTTCGGGCACCGACTGGGTCGAGGGCGGCTGGACGGTCGAAGAGACTGCGGCCTTGTCGGTGCAGCTCAAGCAAGCGGGGGCGCAGTTCGTGCACATCTCCTCAGGTGGTGTGTCGCCTTTGCAAAAAATTGCGATCGGGCCCGAGTACCAGGTGCACCTTGCCAAAGCCGTCAAGGCCGCCTCGGACCTGACCACCATCGCCGTGGGCCTGATCACCGAGCCCGCCCAGGCCGAAGCCGTGCTGCAGCGTGGCGACGCCGACCTGGTGGCCCTGGCCCGTTCTTTCCTCTACAAGCCGCGCTGGGGCTGGGAAGCGGCTGTGGCCCTGGGCGGCACCGTCGATGCGCAACACCAGTACTGGCGCAGCCTGCCGCGCGAAGCCAAAAACATTTTCAACGACGCCAAAATCGGCATGCGTTGATTTCATCCCACCGCGACAAAAACGCCCACGAACTGAACTGCAGCCCCAAAGTTGGACACCGATCCAAGCTTGGGGGTGTGCTTCACAGCGCGATCAGCTGCTGGGCCAAGGCGTGCAGGCGCGTGCCCGGACGGGTCAGGTCGGTGACGATGCTGAAATGGTTCAGGCCAGGCAGCTCTTCGCAAACGGGCACGGTTTTGGGGCCCCAGGCTTGCTGGATCAAGCGGTTGTGGCGCAAGAATTCGGGGCTCTCGTCAGCGCCGGCCACGGTGTAGAGCACGCGCTGGCGGGGGCGTGGCCAGTGGGCCGGGCTGGCCATGCGCACATGCGCAGGCGTGATGCGCAAATCGCCCTGCACAAAGGGCGTTTTGCGGATGGGCTCCAGATCAAACAGGCCCGAAATCGACATGGCTTGGCGCACCAGACCCGAGGGCAAATCGCGCCCCACTTGCTTCCAGTGGCACCCCAGCAGCATGGCCGCCAAGTGTCCCCCGGCCGAATGGCCGATGGCGCTGATGCGGTTGCGGTCACCGCCATGCGCGCCGATGTGGCGCCAGACCCAGGCCGTGGCCTTGGCCATTTGCAGGGCGATGTCGGGGATGGTGACCGGGTGTTCCGGCGTGCCAGGGCACAGGGCGTAATTGACCACCACCACACAGGCGCCCATGTCGCGCAGGGCCGGTGCCACAAATGAGTGGTCCGACTTGTCCAGGCTGCGCCAATACCCGCCGTGGATGAAGACCACCACAGGCGCATTGGCGTCTTGCGCAGGGAAGATGTCCAGCGTCTCGCCGGGTCCTTCACCGTAGGGCACATCGAGGGTGGACTTCAATTGCGCACGGGCCTGAACAGAGGCGTTTTGCCAGTGTGCAAAGTGATCTGCAAAGTCGGGCACCAGGGCCCGGTTGTTGTACATGCGGTCGTGCCATTGGGCATTGTGGGCGGCCATGCGGATCTCCTTGCCATCAGATTTTCATTTCCAGACGCAACTGGACATTGCGCCAGTTGCGGTCGGTGGTGCGCGAGGTTTCCCGGAAGCTGCCGTTGTCAAATGTGCTGCCGGTGATGTAGTCACGCGGCTGCAGGTTGCTGACCGTCAGGCGCACCGCACTGGCTGGCGAAATGCGCCACAAGCCGTACACGTCGAGCACTTGTTTCACGCCCTGGTAGACCAACTGCTGTTCGGTGCGGCGGGTGTCGTAGTCGGGGTTCCAGTTGAGGTTGCCCCCCAGGGTCAAGGGCATGCCCCGGAAACGGTAGTCGGCGCCCAGGTTGGCCGTCATGTCAGGCTGCTGGTCCAGCCGGTTGTTGGGGCCGGGCACCTGCTTGACTTTGGAGCTGAAGAAGCTGGCGTTGCTGCGGATGTCGATGGGCAGGGCGTTGGCAAAGGCCTGGTTGAGCCGGAACTTGGCTTCGAGTTCCAAGCCCTGGGTCGACGCATCGCCCAGGTTGATGGGTGAGGAGACCCACCGTGTCTCTGTCGGTGCCCAGTAGGGCCCGACCTGCTGGGTCGTGGTGTAGCGGATCAGGTCGGTGATTTCCCGGCGAAAGACGTTCGCGCTGAGCACGCCACCGCCGCTCAGGTAGCGCTCAAAAGCCACATCGATGCCGGTGGCCAATTCGGGCCGCAGGTCGGGGTTGCCAATGCGGTCAGGGCGGGTGGGCCGGCTGTCCACCTCGCCAGAGCTGACGGGGCGGGCCACCAGGTTGTGCAGCGTGGGGGTTTTGTAGCTGCGGGTCAAACTCATGCGCACCTGGTCGCGTTTGGCCGGATCGGGTTTCCACAAGGCATGCAGCAAAGGGGTCCAGACAGAGCTGGTGTTGGATTTGAATCCGGTGGGGTCGTTCGCCTCGGTCGAGATGGTCTCGTAGCGCAGGCCGGTGTAGGCAGACCAGTGCCGGTTGATTTTGAATTCGTCTTGGGCATAGCCGGCCACACGCAGGGTGCGTGCGGTCAGGTCGCCCGCGTTGTCGTCCAGCACACCCCGGGCCTCTTCCAGCCGGCGCACGCCTTCGAGCTCCAGGCCACTGACCAGCTGGTGGCCGTTGTCCATGGCGCGTGTCCATTTGCTGTTGAGGCTGCCAGAGCGGTCGATGAAGTTCTGGAATTGCGAGACGTTCCTCAACAAGGGGGGCAGACCACTCGAGGTGGTGACGGTTTGGTCCTGCCGCGAGTCGAACTCCGATTGGCCCAGACCGAAGCGCACCTCCAGACGGTCGTTGGCCGACAGGCGCTGGGCCCATTGGCCGTTCAGCCGGGCCATGGCAAATCGACTCTGGTTCAGGGTCAGGGCGCTGTCCGACCTGGTGCCATTGGTGTCGGTCCGGCTGGCTTGCACCAGGCCATTGCCCAAAAAGTCGGAATAGATCATGAACGGGGTCAGCGTCAGGGTCTTGCCCTGTTCGCCCCGCCATTGCAGACGCGCATTGGCGTGCAGGGCCTGGCGATGGCCCACGGACTCGTTGCGGCGCGTGGTGTCGCCCAACTCGTTGGATGAAATCACCGAACTGCTTTCATCGGGCCGATACTGGTCAGTCAAAGACACGGTCACCGTGCCGGTCATGGGCTTGATGTTGAGGTTGTGCACCCAGTTGACCAAGGTGGAGTCGTAGCCATGTTCGCGGGAACGGGTGACCTTCAGGTCATCGGGCACGGCCCGCTGGCCTTCGCGCAAGACAATGTTGATGGTGCCGGCGATCGCCCTGGCCCCGGTCTCGGCGGTGGGGGCGCGCAAGATCTCGATGCGTTCGACCTGTTCGGGCAGCAAGGTGTCGATGGAAAAGCCCGGGGGCAGGCGTTCGCCATCGAGCAGGATCTGCGTGTAGCCACCGCCCAAACCGCGCATGCGGATGGCACCGCCGCGTCCGGGTGCGCCCTGGACCGTGACACCGGGCAAACGCTTGAGCACTTCGCCCAGATTGGCGTCGCCTTGTCTCTGGATTTCTTCGCGGCCAATGACGATCTTGGCCACCGAGGACTCGCGCCGGGCTTCGGTGTCGTTGTTGCGGTTGCTGCGCACTTCCACCTGCCCCAGGTCGGTGACGCCGGTGGGCTCATTGGGGGCCATGGGGCTTTGCGCCCAAGCGCCAGAGGCGATCAAACCCAGACCCGCAGCAGACCATTGAAGGGCGGCGACCAGGGGTTTCAGGGGGTGTTGTGGATTTTGTTGCATCCCTGCATTTTGACAGTGCCCAGCGAAGTGGGTGTGTCACGCCTGGATAACCCAGGCCGCGCAGTGATCACTCGACCGACTTGAACAAGGCCGCCACCTTGCGCTTGGGTTTGATGTTGGCGGAGATGACCGACCTGGCAGGCCGGGGGGTGGTGGGCTCCCAGGCGGGGGCCGCTTCCTGCGCCTGGGGCTCGTAAGGCTTCTCGAAAAACGGGTCACGGTTGACGGGGGCCGGACGAAAACCTCCCCGGCGCTCGCGCGGGGCATCCAGCGCATCACGCGGGTCATGCTCTTCGCGGCGCCCCCCTTCGTGGCTGCGCCGGCGGGGTCGCTCGTCAGCGCGGTCCCCCCACCTGTCGGCGGATGGAGCGGCTGGCCGGCTGTTGAGCTGGGGCGTCTCGACTTCGAGCTTTTTCTTAATCAGTTTTTCGATGTCGGCGACCAGGCGGGTGTCGGACGGGCTGACCAGCGTCACCGCCAGACCGGAGGCGCCGGCCCGGCCTGTGCGGCCGATGCGGTGCACATAGTCCTCGGCGTTGAAGGGCACATCGAAGTTGAAGACCGCAGGCACATCCTTGATGTCCAGGCCGCGCGCGGCCACGTCGGTGCAGACCAGCAAATCGACCTCGCCTTGCTTGAAGGCCTCGAGGGCCTTGAGGCGCTCGTCCTGGCTCTTGTCACCGTGCAAGGCGGCGGTGCGCAGGCCTTCACGCTCCAGTGAGCGCGCCAGGCGGGCACAACCGAGCTTGCTGTTGACAAAGATGAAGGCCTGCTTGAGGCCGCGCTCGTCGAGGACCTGGCGGATCACACGGCGTTTGTCGTCGTCCTGCGCGGCGTAAAAACGCTGCTCGACGGTGGAGGCGGTTTCGTTGGGGCGCGCCACCTCGATGGTGATCGGGTTTTGCAGGTAGCTGCTGGCCAGGCGTTTGATCTCGGGCGAAAAGGTGGCCGAAAACAGCAAGGTGGTGCGGGTCTTGGGCAGGTAGCTCAGGATGCGCTGCAGGTCGGGCAAAAAGCCGATGTCCAGCATGCGGTCGGCTTCGTCGAGCACCACGTACTCGACCTGGTTGAGCACCGCGTTTTTGGCTTCGATGTGGTCGAGCAGGCGGCCCGGCGTGGCCACCAGCACCTCGACGCCTTTTTTCAGCTCCAGGGTCTGGGGTTTCATGTCCATGCCGCCAAACACCACGGCACTGCGCAGCTGGGTGTACTTGGCGTACAGCTTGATCTGCTGGGCCACCTGGTCGGCCAGCTCGCGCGTGGGCAACAGCACCAGGGCCCGCACTGGATGGCGGGCCGGCGAGGTGGAGGGGTTTTCGTGCTTGAGCAGGCGCTGCAGCAAAGGCAGGGAAAACGCGGCCGTTTTGCCGGTGCCGGTCTGCGCCGCGCCCATCACGTCCTGGCCCGTCAACACCACAGGGATGGCCTGGGCCTGGATGGGGGTCATGGACTCGTAGCCCATTTCAGCTACGGCTCGGGCCAGCGTGGGGGCCAGCGACAAATTGGAAAAAGAGGCGGTCATGAACCTGCTATTGTCGCATTTTGGGCTGGGCTGCCCGAAAAGCGAATTTTGGACGCTGGATTCAGGTCTTGGGCAGCGTCACGCCCACTTGCCCCTGGTACTTGCCGCCACGGTCCTTGTAGCTGGTCTCGCAGACCTCGTCGCTTTCAAAGAACAAGACCTGGGCACAACCCTCACCGGCATAAATCTTGGCGGGCAAGGGCGTGGTGTTGCTGAACTCCAGGGTCACATAGCCTTCCCATTCGGGCTCGAAGGGGGTGACGTTGACGATGATGCCGCAGCGGGCGTAGGTGCTCTTGCCCAGGCAGATGGTCAGGACGTTGCGTGGGATGCGGAAGTACTCCACCGTGCGGGCCAGGGCAAAGCTGTTGGGCGGGATGATGCAGACGTCGGACTCGATGTCGACAAAGCTTTTCTCGTCGAAGTTCTTGGGGTCCACCACGGTGCTGTAGATGTTGGTGAAGACCTTGAACTCCGGGGCGCAGCGGATGTCGTAGCCGTAGCTGCTGGTGCCGTAGCTGACGATTTTCTGGCCGCTCGCGTCCTTGCGGATCTGGCCGGGCTCGAAAGGCTCGATCATGCCGTGCTGTTCAGCCATGCGGCGGATCCATTTGTCGCTTTTGATGCTCATCTCAGACCTTTGTGATTTGAGCGCATTCTAAGCCTCAGGCATGCCCCTTCAGGCGCAGGGATCAGGGGCCCTGGAGCCGCCCCCGGTGGCCCTAGGCGGCCAGATTGGCCCTGCGGCGCAGGCCCTGCCAGGGTCGCCCACCGGACAAGCCGACCCCCTGCCCCACAAAATAACGTATACGATATTCAAAATTTCGCGCTCACCTGCCATGCTGCCCTGGATCACCGCCGACACCTCCGATCGCATCAAGACCATGCGGGACACCTCGCTGGCCAAACTGGTGCGCGAGGACCTGCTGGAACACATCCTCAAAGGGGTCATCAAGCCCGGCGACAGGATCAGCGAACCGGATGTGGCCAACCGCCTGCAGGTGTCCCGGGTGCCGGTGCGCGAGGCCTTGCGCGAGCTGGAAAGCTCGGGCCTGGTGGTGTCGCGCAAGCACGCGGGCGTTTTTGTGCGCGCCATCGAGGCCGATGAAGTGCAGGATTTGTACGAAATTCGCAGCCTGCTGGACGGTTTTGCGGGCGCCAAGGCGGCCTTGCTGGCTGCGCCCCAGCGCGGTGAACTGATCCAGGCCCTGAATGCATCGATCGCGGTGATGCGCACCGCCCACGAGCAAACCCAGCTGCCGGCCTATTACTCGGAAAACCTGCATTTCCACTGGTTGATCGTCCAGGCCGCCCACAACGAGCAGCTGAGCCGCACCTACCAGGAGGTGGTGCAGAAACTCCACCTGGCGCGTTTGCAGAGCCTGTCGCATGTGACGGGCATGCAGAACTCGATCGCCGAGCACCAGAAGATCACCCTGGCCATTTCGCAAGGGGATGCCGAACTGGCCCAAACCCTGCTGGCCACGCATGTCTCGAGCGCGTATGCACGCTTGCGCCAGAGCATGTCCGCGGCCCACAGCCCACAGCCCATTCACCAACCTGAGGAGACCCCATGAAACGTCGCACCCTGATCCAGGCCGCCCCCTTGATGCTGGCCTTGCCGGAATTGGCCTCGGCCCAGGCCGCCTACCCGAATCGCCCGATCAAATACATCGTGCCGGTGGCCGCCGGGGGCGGCTCCGACATGATCGGCCGCCAACTGTGCGAGCGCCTGGGCAAGGTGCTGGGCCAGTCCATGGTGGTGGAAAACCATGGCGGTGGCGGTGGCGTGATCGCTTCCTTGATGACCACCAAAGCCCCCGCAGACGGCTACACCCTGATGCAGGGTTATGTCGCCACCCACGGCACCGCCCCGGCCACGCGCAAACTCACCTATGACCCGATCAAGGACTTCACCCCGCTGGGCATGATCGGCACCACCCCCAATGTGCTGGTGGTCA
>JAIXXW010000190.1 GCA_027490555.1 Comamonadaceae bacterium
AGCTGTTTTTTGATGGCTTCGTTGATCGGACGGCGGTTGTGGCCCGCGCCCACGCACCACAGGCTGGAGATGCCGTCGATGACCTTTTTGCCATCGTGGGTGGTGAAATGCATGCCTTCGGCCCCCACGAACACGCGGGGGTCCTGGCGGAAGCTGCGGTTGGGCGTGAAGGGCAACCACTGGTTGTCCATGTTCAAGTCGGTGTGGGCCATGGCAGTGCTCCTGAGGATCGGTCAACATGGACAGTTTAAGGGGCACCGCTGGGCTTGAATGCATTTGCGCGACAGCACGGCATTCAAGGCATGGTCTGCGCACAGGCCATGCCCCTTGTGCTTGACTTTGACAGCGGTGGCCAGGGTACAGCCTGGAGACGTCAAATTCGCCATGCCGGCGTTGAAAACTCGACGCTCGGCGCGGGCCTCCTCACAAGGGGTGCGCTGGTCCCTACAATGAGAGCCTGTTTCCCGAGCCAGCCATGGCACCGCAACGCCCTTTTTCCAGCTCCAGTCCTGTCAGCGCCATCCCTGCCATGTCCACCACCTACATCCTCACCCTCTCTTGCCCAGACCGCACCGGCATCGTGCATGCCGTGTCGGGTTTTTTGCTGGAGCGGGGTGGCAACATCGAAGAAGCGGCCCAGTACAACGACCACGCCACCGGGTTGTTTTTCATGCGGGTGCAATTTGCCTGCGCACAGCCCGATGCGGCGGCGCTCGAGGCGCAGTGGGCCCAATTTGCCACCACCTTCGACATGCAATGGGACCTGCATGCCACCGCCCAGCCGATGCGCACGGTGATCATGGTCAGCAAGGAAGGGCATTGCCTGAACGATCTGCTGTTCCGCTGGAAGAGCGGTTTGCTGCCGCTGGACATCCGCGCCATCGTGAGCAACCACCGCGAGTTTTACCAACTGGCGGCCAGTTACAACGTGCCCTTTCACCACATCCCCGTGACCAAGGACAACAAGCCCCAGGCCGAAGCCCGGCAGTACGAGATCATCCAGGCCGAAGGAGCCGAGCTGGTCGTGCTGGCGCGTTACATGCAAATCCTGTCGGACGACCTGTGCCGCAAGCTGGCCGGACGGGCCATCAACATCCACCATTCCTTTTTGCCCAGTTTCAAGGGGGCCAAGCCCTACTACCAGGCCCATGACCGGGGGGTGAAACTGATCGGTGCCACCGCCCACTATGTGACGGCCGATCTGGACGAAGGCCCGATCATCGAGCAGGATGTGGCCCGCGTGGACCACAGCAAAACCGTGGAAGACCTCACGGCGCAGGGCCGCGACACCGAAAGCCAGGTGCTGGCCCGCGCCGTCAAATGGCACAGCGAGCACCGCGTCCTGATCAACGGCCACAAGACAGTGATTTTCAAATAAATATTTTTGCGGGACAGATCTTCAGCTCTGTCCCCAACCGATTCAGTTATGTCCACCGCCTCGCGCATCCCGCCCATCCAGTGCCTGTTGACCTTTGAGGCCCTGGCGCGTTTGCGCAGCGTGACGCAGGCGGCCGAAGAGTTGTGTGTGACGCCCAGCGCTGTGAGCCACCGGGTCAAGCAGCTCGAGCAGATCATCGGCACCAAGCTGTTTGGCCGCGCCGATTTTTCGCTCACCACCGAGGGCATCGAGTACCTGGCCCATGTGCGCGAGGGCCTGGTGTCGCTGCAGCGCTTTCCTTCGGCCAGCCATTCGCCCGGCCGCCGCAAACTGCGCCTGGCGGTCACGCCCACCTTTGCCCGCTCCATCCTGATGCCCAGGCTCAAGCATTTTCTGGACGCTTATCCTGAGATCGACATCACGCTGCAGGTCAGCATCCCCCTGCTGGACGTGGTGGCCGAGGACGCGGATCTGACGGTGCGCTTTGGCACCGGGCGCTATTCGGACGTGGAGCATGTGTGCCTGGCCAAAGACGATGTGACCCCCCTGGCCTCGCCGGCCTGGTTGCGCGAGAACGGGCCCTTTGCCAGTGTGGAAGACCTGCAGGGCGTGGCCCTGTTGCGCAGCCCCCTGGAGCCCTGGCGCACCTGGTTTGCGGCGCACGACCTGGACTGGCCCGAACCGGCCGATGGCTCGTCCTTCAATGACATCGGCCTGATGTGCGATGCCGCAGCCCAGGGCCTGGGTGTGGGTTTGATCCGCACCAAGCTGGGCGCACCTTGGCTGGAGAGCGGCCAGCTGGTGCGCCTGTTCGAGCGCAGCGTGCCCAGCCCGCACGCGCATTACCTGTGCTGGCGCACCGGCACCATGGAGCGTTGGGAATGCGCCACCTTTGCCGACTGGCTCAAAAAGGCGCTGGCCTGAGGCGCAGGCCTCAGTTGACGAATTGCTCGGAACCCACAATCCCCAGCTTGTTCAGGCCATTGCGCTGGGCACTGGCCAAAACGGCGGCAACGGCCTCGTACTTGGCCTTGGCGTGTGAACGGATGTGGATTTCGGGTTGCGGCTGCAGCAGCGCGGCCTCCTTGAACATGAGCTCCAGCTCTGTGCGACTGGCCACCGGCTTGCCATTGAGCTTGACCACACTGTTGGCATCCACATCCACCCGGTAAACCACCGGCTCGGCTTTTTGGGGCGCAACGCTGGGCTGAGGCATGTCCAGGTTGACCGAGTGCAGTTGCGAGGGGATGGTGATGATCAGCATGATCAGCAGCACCAGCATCACATCGATCAAGGGTGTGGTGTTGATCTCCATCATCACCTCGGGCTCGTCGTGGCTCGAAAACTTGCCGGCATTCATTCCCATGGCGCGGGTCCCTTTCATTGGCCTGTGGGCTCTGTGATGAAGCCGACCTTGACGATGCCCGCGCGCTGCACCGCGTACATCACGCGACCCACCGATTCGAAGTCACTGCCCCCGTCGCCGCGGATCTGCACCTCGGGCTGAGGCTGCATCGCCGAGAATTTTTTCATCCGTTCGATCAGATCGGTGCTGTTTTTGATCGGGGTGTCGTACAAAAAGATTTGCCCGGCCTTGTCCACCGAGATGATCACGTTCTCGGGTTTGGTCTCGCGCACCTGGTTGGTTTCCTGGGGCAGATCCACCTTGATGGAGGTGGTCACTACGGGGATCGTGATCAGGAAGATGATCAGCAGCACCAGCATCACGTCCACCAGGGGCGTGGTGTTGATGGTGTTGATGGTCTCGTCGTCCGTGTCAGCGCCGATGTTCATGCCCATGACAGCTTCTCCTCAGTGGGGGGCAGCATCACTTTTTGGCCGAAGCCAGCAGCACGGCATGCAGGTCCGAGGCGAAGGCATTGACCTCTTCCATGGCCGCCTTGTTGCGGCGAACCAGCCAGTTGTAGCCCAGCACCGCAGGCACCGCCACGGCCAGGCCGATGGCGGTCATGATCAGCGCTTCGCCCACCGGGCCGGCCACCTTGTCGATCGAGGCTTGCCCGGTCATGCCGATTTTCACCAGCGCATGGTAAATGCCCCAGACGGTGCCAAACAGGCCCACGAAGGGTGCGGTGGAGCCCACAGTCGCCAGCACAGCCAAGCCATCTTGCAGCCGGCTTTGGACGTTGCTGATGGCGCGCTGGATGCTCATGGTCACCCAGTCGTTGAAATCGATGTTCCCCAGCAGACCGGTATGCCTGGACGCACCCTCCAGACCTTTTTCGGCGATGAAGCGAAAGGCGCTGGCTTCTTCCAGTGTGTCTGCACCTTGTCGCACCGAGCCCGATTGCCAGAAGCTTTCACGCGCCGTTTTGGCCTGTTTGAACAGCTTGGACTGTTCGGCCAATTTGGTGAACAGCACATACCAGGTGGCCATGCTCATGATGACCATGATCAGCAGCGTGCCCTTGGCCACCGCATCGCCTTGGGCCCACAGTGCGCTCAGGCCATAGGGGTTCTCTGCCTGGGCCACCGCCGGTGTGCCGCTCGTGGCCACGGTGGGTGACGTGGCCGCGACCGCAGCGGGCGCCGCCGCTGCCGGCGCGGCATTGGTGGAGGGTGCGGTCGCTTGTGCAGGCCAAATGCACAGCAGACCGGCCAGCAGACCGGCGCAGGCCAAAAGGTTTTGGATCGGTTTGAACATGGAGGGGCTCCTCGGGGTCTTTTTGAAATTCGGTGGATACGCTAGGGTTGGCGCCCGATCAGTCCAGGCGCCAGGTGTACTTCATGCTGGCCCAGGCCTGTTCGGGTTTGCCATCGACGGTGGCCGGCCTGAATTGGCAGCGCGACAAACCGGCGCGAGCCGCTTCGTCCAGGCGTCTGTAGCCCGAGGACTTTTCGACCTCGGACTGGATCACTTTGCCGTCCACGCCCACCAGGAAGCGCAGGGAGACGGTGCCTTCTTCTTCCAGGCGACGCGAGGCGCTCGGGTATTCGGGCTTTTCACAGTTGCCCGAGTTCACCACAGCAGCCGTGCGCACCGGCTCGGCCCGGACCACCGGGGCGGGGGGGCTGGGTGGCGCGGCGACTGCAGCAGGGGCAGGCGGCGCGGCCGGGGCGGCAGGGGCAGGCGTGTTGGTCACGGCCGCCAGCGCTTGGGGGGCGGGCGGTGCCGCCACGGGCACTTCGGCAGGCGGCACGAAGGCCGGGGGCGCTAAGGCCGGGGTGGGTGGGGGCGGCGCCACCTTGGGCGGCGGCGGTGGAGGTGGTGGAGGGGGTGGCGGCGGGATGTCGGGCCTTTGCTCTTGCAGCAAGATCGCTTCCACGGCAGCGGGGGTTTTCTTGACAAATGCACGGTTCAGCGCGGAATGGATCACCCAAATGATCAACAGGTGCAAAACCACCACCAGGCCCATGCCCACGAGGTGCTTGCCGGGCTTTCGCTGCCTGCTGGCGTAATCTCCCATGCGTCAAAATCTCCTTCGAATCCATGCCATCGC
>JAIXXW010000238.1 GCA_027490555.1 Comamonadaceae bacterium
GCAACCTGGCTGCGATTGCCCAGACCAACCTCAAGCGCATGCTGGCTTACTCGACCATCTCGCAAATGGGTTTTGTGTTGCTGGGTTTTGTCGCAGGCGTGGTCAACGGTGAAACCACCCTGGCGGCCAACGCCTACAGCTCCGCCATGTTCTACATGGTCTCGTACGTGCTGACCACACTGGCCGCGTTCGGCGTCATCATGCTGCTGGCACGCCAGGGCTTTGAAAGCGAAGAGATCGCCGACCTGGCGGGTCTGAACCAGCGCAGCCCCCTGTATGCGGGTGTGATGGCGATCTGCCTCTTTTCCATGGCGGGCATCCCGCCCCTGGTCGGTTTTTACGCCAAGCTGTCGGTGCTGCAGTCGCTGGTGGCTTCTGGCCAGGGCTTGTACATCGGCCTGGCGATTTTCGCGGTCATCCTGTCGTTGATCGGCGCCTTCTATTACCTGCGTGTGGTCAAGGTGATGTACTTTGACGACCCTTTGACCGCCACCACCGTGTCGGCCTCGCTCGATGTGCGCGTGGTCTTGTCCACCAACGGCCTGCTGGTCTTGGTCCTGGGCATTTTCCCCGGCGCATTGATGGCGCTGTGTGCCGACTCGATCGTGCGCATGCTCGCGGTTTGACGCCTCGCTCACCCCCGCATGAGCACGTCCACCCCCATCGCTGTGTTGATCCTGCTGGCCTTGCTGGCGGCCAACTTGCCCTTTGTCAACCAGCGCATTTTCTGCTTGGGGCCACAGCGTGCGCCCAAGCCCCTGTGGTGGCGTCTGATGGAGTTGGTGGTTTTGTACTTCGTGGTCGGGGGGGTGGGCCTGGCGCTGGAAAAACACGCCGGTCAGATCGCGCCCCAGGGCTGGGAGTTTTACGCGGTGACTGCCACCATGTTCGTCACGCTGGCTTTCCCGGGTTTTGTTTACCGCTATTTGATGCACCGCAAGCCCTGAGCGTCTTGGCCCACCCAGACTGGCTGGCATGTCCGACCTCCACCTGATCGAGCACCGGGTCCAACAGGAAGAGCTCCTGCGCGGCCACTTTTTGCATGTGCTGCGCGACACGGTGCAACTGCCCAACCACCACTTGGCCACCCGTGAATACGTGGTGCACCCGGGCGCGGTGATGGTCATCCCGATGCTGGAGACGCCCGGCGGTTTGCAACTGGTGATGGAGCGGCAATTTCGCCACCCGGTGGGACAGGTCATGACCGAATTCCCGGCAGGCAAGCTGGACCCGGGCGAAGACCCCTGGCGGTGCGCCCAGCGCGAACTCCTGGAGGAAACCGGTTACAGCGCACGCCAGTGGGCCCGCGCTGGCGTCTTGCACCCGGTGATCGCCTATTCGACCGAGGTCATCGAGATCTGGTTCGCCCGGCAGCTGAGCCTGGGCGAGCGCCAGCTTGATCAGGACGAATTCCTGGAGGTGTTCACCGCCACGCCGGCCGAGTTGATGGCCTCATGCCAAAAAGGCCTGTTGACCGATGCCAAAACCCTGACCGGTTTGCTTTGGCTGCAAAATGTGCTGTCGGGGCAATGGCCCCTGGAATGGCAAACCGCACCCTGAGTCAACACCATGAAAGTCCTGGACCTGCAATGCCGGCTGGGCCACAGCTTTGAAGGCTGGTTTGGTTCCCAGGCCGATTACGACGTGCAGCGTGCGCGGGGTCTGGTCACGTGTCCGGTTTGCAACGACAGCGAGGTCACCAAAATGCTCTCGGCCCCGCGCCTGAACCTGGGCCATGCCGCCGCTGTGGCATCGGCTTCGGGCCAGGGCGCTGCAGGCGCCTTAGCCGCAGACGGGCCTGCAGGCCCGGGCGCCGCGCCAGCGGGTTCTGTGCCCTCCGCCCCTGCGGCGGGGGCGGCCGATGCGCGCCAGCAGATGCAGGCCGCCTTGGTCAGCATGGTGCGCCATGTGCTGGCCCACACCGAAGATGTGGGCCCCCAGTTTGCCGAAGAGGCCCGCAAGATCCACTACGGTGAAAGCCAGGCCCGCCACATCCGGGGGCAGGCCACCCGCGAGGAAACCGAGGCCTTGCTCGACGAAGGCATTGAGGTGCTGGCCTTGCCCGTGCCCGACAACCTCAAAGGCCCGCTGCAGTAGGCGCCCGCTGCCAACGCGTTGTGTCGTCTGCAGCCTGCACCATGAAACACGCGCTGCACATCGACGAAGCCGAAGTCGAGCTCAGCGCCATCCGGGCGCAAGGCCCGGGCGGGCAAAACGTCAACAAGGTGTCCAGCGCCATCCAGCTGCGCTTTGATGTGGCCGGCTCGTCCTTACCCGACGACGTCAAGCAGCGCTGGCTCCAATCGGGCGACAGCCGACTGACGCTCGAGGGCGTGTTCATCCTCAAGGCCCAGCGCCACCGCACCCAGGAGGCCAACCGCCTGGACGCCTGGACACGGCTGTACGACACCCTGGACCTGTACGCCCAGCCGCCCAAGCCGCGCAAGGCCACCCGGCCGACTTCTGCTTCGGTGCAAAGGCGGCTGCAGACCAAAGCGATGCAGGCCCACATCAAAAGCACGCGCCGCAAGGACGCGATGGACTAGGCCTGTGTGCCGAGTGCGGCCTGGACCACGCTGTGCGTGGCCTGCGGCGCATCGGCCGCCACCACCAGCCGCTCGGGCATGCTGCGCAGCCAGGTGATTTGCCGCTTGGCCAATTGGCGCGTGGCAAAGATGCCGCGCTCCAGGATGTCGGCCTGGTTCCAGCCCGCATCCAAACCCTCCCAAGCTTGCCTGTAACCCACGCAGCGCATCGAGGGCAGGTCGGGGTGCAGGTCACCGCGCGCGCGCAGGGCGTGGACTTCGTCCAGGAAGCCAGCCGCCATCATCTGTTCAAAGCGCAGGGCGATGCGCTGGTGCAGCCAGGTGCGGTCCTGCGGCTCCAGGCTGATGACGGGGATGTGCCAGTCGGGGGCCTGGGCTTTGGCGCTTTGGTGAAAAGACGTGAGGGTCTGGCCAGTGGCGGTCCACACTTCCAGCGCCCGTCCAATGCGCTGGCTGTCGCCCGGGGCCAGGCGGGCGGCGGTCTGCGGGTCCACCTGGGCCAGCCGGGCGTGCAGGGCTGGCCATCCGATGTGCTGGGCTTCTTGCTGGATCTGTGCACGGATGTCCGGGTTGGCAGGGGGGATGTCGTTCAGGCCGTCGCGCAGCGCCTTCAGGTACAGCAGGGTGCCGCCCACCAGCAGCGGGGTTTTGCCGCGGGCGCGGATCTCCCGGATCAGCCGGCTGGCGTCTTTGGCGAACTCGGCCGCGCTGTAGCTGTGCAGCGGGTCCAGGGTGTCGATCAGGTGGTGGGGCACGGCGGCCAGTTCCTGGCGGCTGGGCTTGGCCGTGCCAATGTCCATGCCCCGGTAGACCAGGGCCGAATCGACGCTGATGATTTCTGCGCCGCCCAGGGCTTGCAGGCGCTCTGCCAGGGCCAAGGCGGCAGCGGTTTTGCCGCTGGCCGTGGGGCCCACCAGGGCCAGCGCGTCCACCGCTGGGCCTGTACGGGGGCTGGGATGGGCGTTCATGGGTACGCTTCAGGCGCGCGGGGCCAGCGCAAGCGGGCGTCCGTGGCGTTGCACCAGGGTCCAGGCGACCAGGGCAATGCACACGCTCCACAGCAGCAGGCCATGGGCCAGCGCGAAAACCGGCTCGTGCATTTGTGTGCCCAGCCAGCTGCCCATGCCAAAGGCCCCCAGCATCATCAAAAAGCCGTTCAGCGCCGAGGCCGTCCCGGCCCGCTCGGGGAAGGGTGAGACCGCCCCGCTTTGGCCGCAGGACTGGTGCACACCGTGGCCCAGCATGAACAGGTAGATGGGGCCCATCACGCAGGCCGCGCCATACCAATCCTCGCCACGGCCCGCATAGGCCAGCGCCGCCATGCTGATGCC
>JAIXXW010000086.1 GCA_027490555.1 Comamonadaceae bacterium
CGGTTCTTCTCGCTGGTGCCCAGGGCCACCACCTTGCCGCTGCGGATGTGCGGCAGTCCGCTGGAGAGCACGAACACGCCAAACTCCAGGTTGTTGCCGATCAGGTCGGTGGCCAGCGGAGCCACACCGCGGTAAGGGATGTGGGTCATGAAAATGCCCGCCTGTTCCTTGACCATCTCACCGGCCAGGTGCAGCGACGTGCCCACGCCCGAGCTGCCGTAGCTGAAACGGCCCGGGTTGGACTTGACCAGCTTGATGAACTCTTCGGTGTTTTTCACGCCCATCCTGGGCGCAGCCACCAGCACCAGGGGTTGCGAGGCGATCAGGCCGATCGGGGTGAAGTCCTGCCAGCTGTACTTGATGGTGGGCGAGACCAGCCGGTTGATGGCCACCTCGTTGTTGGCGCCCACCAGCAGGGTGTAGCCGTCGGGCACCGCGCCGAGCACCTTTTGCGCGCCGATGGCGCCGCCGGCACCGCCGATGTTCTCCACCACCACGGTGGCGTTCAGGCTCTTGGCCAAGGCGGCGGCCACCACACGCCCGGTCAGGTCGGTGCTGCCGCCGGGCGGGTAACCGACCACGATGGTGATGGGTTTGGAAGGGTAGTTGTCGGTCTGGGCATGGGCCCAGGGGCTCAGGGCCGCCATGGCGCAGGCCAGGAGGGCGAGGGTGCGGCGCACAACAGGGGTGTTCATTGCAGGCTCTTTCAGGGGTGGAAGAAATCGCCATTGTGCGCGAGGCGGGCCCCCTGGTCAGGCCGTGGCCGCCCGCTGGTGACAGGCCGGCAGCTGCAGCCGCCCAGCGCCGCTCAGCCGCCTGCGCTGGGCGGCGGTGTGCGCACTGGCATGATGTGCAGCGCCTGCGGCGCGATCAGCAGCTGGACCCAGGCGCCGGCACCGGCGTCCAGGCGCCGCAGCAGCCGGCTGGTCAGGTTCAGGGTGATGGTCTGGCGGGGCAGGGCCTCGGGTCTCAAGGTGCACAAACTGATTTCCCCCAACGACAAGACCTCCAGCAACTGGCAGCGCAAGCGGGTGTGGCCGGGCTCGACCGGGCTGGACGCCCCGGCATCGGCCAGCACATCCACCTGTTCCCCGTTCAGCACCCAGGTCACGCGGGTGCCGTCCTGGATCTTGTTTTTGTCGAACACCGCCAGGTCCAGCCCGGCATCGGATGCCGCTGCGTCGGTCCATCGCAAGCGCCCCCAGCCCCTGGGGTTCTTGAAAAAACATCCCTCAAAGTGGTTTTGGATGCCCACCAGCTCGGCCACCCGGGCATTGCGCGGGCTGGCAAACACACGGGCGGGCTCGCCGGTTTGCAAGGTCTGGCCGGCGTCCACGATCACCACCCGGTCGGCCAGGCGCCGGGCTTCTGCCAGGTCGTGCGTGACCAGCAGCATGGGCACCGACACCTTTTGGCGCAACACCGCCAGCTCGCGGTACAGGGTCTGGCGTGTGGGTGCGTCCACCGCCGAAAAAGGCTCGTCGAGCAAGAGCACGCCGGACACCGCTTCGGGTGCGCCGGCCTGGCCGGCTGTGGGCCTGGGCATGACGCGCACCAAGGCCCGCGCCAGCGCCACGCGCTGCTGCTGCCCGCCAGACAGTTGCGCCGGCCTGCGCTGAGCCAACCCGGCCAAACCCAGGCGCTGCAGCAGCGACTGCACCTCTGGGGGCGTCCAGCCCGGGCCTGCGGCCAAGGCCACATTGGCCTGCGCCGTCATGTGCGGAAACAGGGCGTATTGCTGGAACACCAGGCCCGCCCGGCGCGCTTGCGGACTCAGCTGAACGCCCTGGGCCGTGTCCAGCCAGCTTTGGCCATCCACCCGGATGAAGCCCTGCACATCGGCCGGTGTCCACAGCCCGGCAATCGCCCGCAGCATGCTGGTCTTGCCACTGCCCGAAGGCCCAACCAGGGCCACCAACTCACCGGCTCCGCAGTCAAACTCGGCCTCCAGCCGGATCGGGCTGGCCGAGCGCAATTGCACCTGCAAGCCGGGCATCAGCGCTCCTGCAGGGCACGGCCGCGCTGGCCCACCCGGTCAAAGGCCAGCACCAGGGTCAGCGCCAGCAGGGACACGCCCACCAGCGCCAGCGCCATCACATGGGCCGACTGCAAATCCATGCCCTGCACCTTGTCGTACAGCGACACCGACAGGGTGCGGGTCTCGCCTTCGATGTTGCCGCCCACCATCAGCACCACGCCAAACTCGCCCAAGGTGTGGGCCACGGTGAGCGCCATGCCGGCCAGCAATCCGGGCCAGGCCAGCGGCAACTCGATGCGCCAGAAGGTCTGCCAGCCCGACAAGCCCGACACCCAGGCCGCCTCGCGCAGGCTGTGCGGCACGGCGGCAAACGCCCGCTGGATCGGCTGCACCATGAAAGGCAGGTTGACCAGCACACTCACCAGCCACAAGCCTTCGAGGGTGAACACCAAGCGAATGCCCGAGGCCGCCAGCCAGGCCCCCAAAGCACCGCCTTGGCCAAAGGCCACCAGAAAGTAAAACCCGATCACCGTGGGCGGCAGCAACAAGGGCAGCAGGAGCAAGGCTTCGACCACCGGCCGGCCCGCCCAGGCGGTCACCGCCAGCCAGCGGGCCAGCGCCAGGCCCACGGGCAGCAGCGCCAAGGTGGTCAGGGCGGCCAGGGTCAGCGAGACGTGAAGAGCAGACCAATCCATGTGGGCAGCTTTTTGGGGGACAACAGCAAGGGGTTTGATTATTGCGGCAAGGCGTAACCGTGCTGCACGAACACCGCCTGGGCTGGCGGGCTGAGCAAAAACCGCTGCCAGTGCGCCGCCGC
The DNA here is from genome assembly GCA_027490555.1 of Comamonadaceae bacterium. Lineage (GTDB taxonomy): Bacteria > Pseudomonadota > Gammaproteobacteria > Burkholderiales > Burkholderiaceae_C > Limnohabitans_A. The sequence continues at coordinate 2,796 of JAIXXW010000086.1, forward strand.
CGCGCTGGCCCCTTGCAACAGCACCATGCGCTGGTGCAGGGGGGCATGCAGGTGCGCCGGCAAGGGCAAGACCTGCAGCGCGCTGGCGATCTCGGGGGCTGTGGCCAGGGCCAGCGCGGTGATGCCCGCCTGCGCCGCGCCCGTGGCCACAAACTGGGTGGCCTGGCCGATGTTGTCGCCCAGCACCTTCTGCGAGGCCGCCAGGGGCCCTGCGCCAGCGCGTTGCAAAGCCTCTTGCGCTGCCACCCCGTAGGGCGCCAGGGCCGGGTTGGCGATGGCGAATTTGTCGTTCGGCTTGAGGGCGCGCACCACCGCGGCCAAACCCTCCTTCAAGGGCAGCGCCGAATGTTTGGGCACCACCAGGGCCAACTGACCGGTGGCGTAGCGCTGGCCTGCATCCACCGTGCGACCCGACTTGACCAGCTCGGCCACCCAGGCTTCGTCGGCCGAGATGAACTGCTCCACCGGCAGGCCCTGCAGAATCTGCCGCGCCAAATTGCCGGACGCGCCCAAGTTGACGTCCACCTGAACGCCTGTTTGTTGCCTGTAAAGCGCCACCAAATCAGCGAGCACAAACTTCAAGTTGCTGGCCGCTGCGATCTTGATGCGGACCGGGCTTTGCGCCTGCCCCTGCACCGGCCCGGCCAAGGCAACGGCGAGGCCTGCCAGCAGCCAGCCGCGTCGCCCCGCCAAGACCTCAGAGCCTGCGGGCTTATGCATAGTGTCATGCTTTTTTTGCATAGATTTAAAGCGGTTTTGGACCCGGATGACAGGCACAAATGGGGCAGTCTCCCTAAAATCGAGGCCCGCCGGACCATCGCCCTGACAGGCGCAGAACACCTGCCACCACAGCCCCCAGTATCTCAGCCCCCAAGCCGTTTTTTCAAAGTTCCTGAACAGGGGTTTTGAAAAGACGATTTTTAAACTTGGAGCCAGTCATGAATTCACCCGTGATGCAGGGCCTTGCCCTGAATACACCTGCTTACGTCAAGAACGCGAAGCTGATCGCCTGGGTCGCCGAAATGGCCGCCCTGTGCAAGCCCGCCAACATCTACTGGTGCGATGGCTCCCAGGAAGAATACGACCGCCTGTGCGGCGAACTGGTCGCCGCCGGCACCTTCAAGAAACTCAACCCCGCCAAGCGCGCCAACTCCTACCTGGCCTGGTCCGATCCGTCGGATGTGGCCCGTGTGGAAGACCGCACCTACATCTGCTCGGCCAATAAGGAAGACGCCGGCCCGACCAACAACTGGATGGACCCTGCCCAGATGCGCGCCACCCTGCAGCCGCTGTTCGACGGTTGCATGGCCGGCCGCACCATGTACGTGGTGCCCTTCTCGATGGGCCCGCTGGGCTCGCACATCAGCCACATCGGCATCGAACTGAGCGACAGCGCCTACGTGGTGGTCAACCAGAAAATCATGACGCGCATGGGCAAAGCCGTCTACGACGTGCTGGGCACGGACGGCGAATTTGTGCCTTGCATGCACACCGTGGGCGCGCCCCTGGCAGCGGGCGAAAAGGACAAGACCTCCTGGCCGTGCAACCCCAGCACCAAGTACATCGTGCACTACCCAGAGACCCGCGAAATCTGGTCTTATGGTTCGGGCTACGGCGGCAACGCGCTGCTGGGCAAGAAGTGCTTTGCTCTGCGCATCGCCTCCAACATGGGCAAAGACCAAGGCTGGCTGGCCGAACACATGCTGATCCTGGGCGTGACCAACCCCGAGGGCAAGAAGTACCACGTGGCCGCCGCCTTCCCCAGCGCCTGCGGCAAGACCAACTTCTCGATGCTGGTGCCACCCAAGGCCTTTGAAGGCTGGAAAGTCACCACCATCGGCGACGACATCGCCTGGGTCAAACCCCAGCCCGACGGCAAGATGGTCGCCATCAACCCCGAAGCCGGCTACTTTGGCGTGGCCCCCGGCACCAACATGAAGACCAACCCCAACTGCATGCTGAGCCTGCACAAGGACGTGATTTTCACCAACGTGGCCCTCACGGACGACGGCGACGTGTGGTGGGAAGGCATGGAAAAAGACACCGGCAAGCTGCCCGACCACCTGATCGACTGGCAAGGCAAGGACTGGACGCCCCAGATCGCCAAAGAGACCGGCGCCAAGGCCGCCCACCCCAATGCCCGCTTCACCGTGGCCGCGACCAACAACCCGGCGCTCGACCCGGCCTGGGACGACGCCGCTGGCGTGCCGATCGACGCCTTCATGTTCGGTGGCCGCCGCTCGACCACCGTGCCGCTGGTCACCGAAGCGCGCAGCTGGCAAGAAGGCGTCTACATGGCCGCCACCATGGGCTCTGAGACGACCGCGGCCGCCTTCGGCGCGCAAGGCGTGGTGCGCCGCGACCCGTTTGCGATGCTGCCGTTTTGTGGCTACAACATGAGCGACTATTTCCAGCACTGGCTGAACACCGGCGCCAAGGCCCAGGCCGCAGGCCACAAGCTGCCGGCGATGTACTGCGTCAACTGGTTCCGCAAGGGCGAAGACGGCTCTTTTGTCTGGCCTGGCTATGGCGACAACATGCGCGTGCTCAAGTGGATGATCGACCGCCTGGAAGGCAAGGCCCAGGGCCAAGAAACCATGTTCGGCGTGGCCCCCACTTACGGCGAAATCAACTGGAATGGCATCGAATTCAGTGCCGAACAGTTCCAGGCCGTGACCAGCATCGACAAGGCCGCCTGGCAGGCCGAATTCCAACTGCATGGCGAGCACTTCGCGCAACTGAGCCACCGCCTGCCCCAGGCCCTGCTGGACACCAAGGCGGCACTGGAAGCCCGCCTGGCTTGACACCCCCGGGGCCCGTGCCCTTGCGGCACCCGGCCTCGCCACCGCCCCGGCCAAGCACCGGGGCGTTTTTTTCTCCCGGTCACCCTCAGCCCCATGCCTTTGCTTGAAACCCCTGAGTCCCGCTACCGGCTCGCCTCCTGGTTGATGTGGGTCACCCCGGCACTGTGGTCTGTCAATTACATCGTGGCCCGCACCGCGCCGGGCATCGTCGAAGCCCATGCACTGGCCCTGGGCCGCTGGGCTTTGGCGGGTGCGATCCTGGCCTTCATTGCACGCAGCGAACTCTGGCGCGAGCGGCGCAGCACCCTGGCCCATGGCGGGCGCTACCTGGTGCTGGGGGCCTTGGGCATGCTGGTGTGTGGGGCTTGGGTTTACCTGGGCGCCCAAACCACCACCGCCATGAACATCGCCCTGATTTATGCCGCTTCCCCGGTGCTGATTGCCCTGGGTGCCGTGATCTGGCTGGGCGAGCGCTTTGCCTGGCGGCAAGGGCTGGGCGTGCTGGTGGCCATGGCCGGGGTGTTCCATGTGGTGGTCCAAGGCCAATGGCTGGCCCTGGGCCAGGTGCAATGGGTGGCGGGCGATGGCTGGATCGTGCTGGCCATGGTGGCCTGGGCGGCCTACGCCTTGCTGCAAAAGAAATGGGCTTCGCCACTGGGCGCCACCGCCCGCCTGGCCGCCATCTGCATGGGGGGTGTTCTGGTGCTGCTGCCCTTCACCCTCTGGGAATACCAGCAAGCCGACCGTCCGGCCTGGTCCCTGCAGGCCACCGGGCTGGTCATGGCCGCCGGGCTGTTGCCCGGCCTGGGTGCCTATTGGGCCTATGGCTTCTGTCAAAAGGTGCTGGGGGCCAGCCGGGTGGCCGCCAGTTTGTACCTGGGGCCTTTGTACGGGGGCGTGACCGCCTGGCTGGTGCTGGACGAAGCGATGGGCTGGCACCACCTGGTGGGCGCAGCCCTGATCCTGCCAGGGATTTACATGGCCTCGCGGCGCTGAGCGCGGCGCAGCTCAGATGTAGTGCAGGCGGTCGCGCAGCAAGCGGGCGGCGCGGCGGGTCTTGAGGCTTTGCACACCCTGCCATGGGCTGGGCACCTCAGGGGCACGGTCTATGGCCACTTCCAGGTCGCGCATCAGCCGGGGGTCTTTTTGGGCCATGGCCCACAGGCGCTCGTCGGCACGGCGGCGGGCCAGCCGGGCAGACCAGGCATCCAGCCCGGTCATGAGCTGCTGGGCCAGGACCCGCGTGAGTCCGCGCAGCAGCACGATGGCCAGAACCGCCACCGCCCACAAGGCCAGCCAAGCCGCCACCAGGTGCGATTGCGCCCAGCCGTCCAACAGCCGGTCGGCGGCCAGGACCAAGGCGACCACCCCAGCGGCCAACAGGGCGGTGGCCAGGAAGGGGGTGAAAGCGCTCGGTCCACTGGCTGCGGAAAAAGCCGGCGAGGGTCTCAAGATGGGTGTGCTCACGGTGCTCATGGTCGGGTTCCTGGTGTGGAGGGGGTGTGCAAGGGCCATGCGGATGGCTGCAGATGGGCTCCATCATAGGGTTTACGCTAATGCGATTCCACTTTATATTCGTGATGGCATTCATTCATATTCGTGATGGATAATCCCAAGCCATGAACACGCCCATCCCCGCCGCCTTCAGGACCCTGGACCTGAACCTGTTGCGGGTGTTCGACGAGGTCATGGCCGAGCGCAGCCTGACCCGGGCCGCCCACAACCTGTCCCTGACCCAACCGGCCGTGAGCAATGCCCTGCGGCGCCTTCGCGAGGCCTTGGGCGATGAACTGGTGCGCCGGCATGGCCACGGCGTCGAACCCACGCCCAGGGCAGTGGCCCTGTGGCCCAGCGTGCGCGAGGCCCTGCGCCAATTGCAGGCGGCCATCGTGCCCAGCACCTTCGCGCCGCAACAGGCCCACAACACCTTTGTGCTGGCCATGGCCGACGCCACCGCCGGCGAACTCATGGGGGGTCTGGCCCGCCTGCTGGAACAGCAATCGCCCGGGGTGTCGCTGCGTGTGGTGCCCTTGACCACCCGCGATCCGCGCCCGATGTTGAGCGCGGACGGCGCCGACATGGCGCTGGGCTACTTCCCGGCGGTGCTGGCCGATCTGACGGCGCGCGCCCAGTCGGGTGAAGCCATCCATTTTGAACACCAGCGGCTGTACTCGGGCGAATACGTGTGCGTGATGCGCAAGGACCACCCCCTGGCCCAGCGCCCCTTGGGCCTGAGCGAGTACTGCGCGGCGCGGCACCTGCTGGTGAGTTTTTCGGGTCGGCCCTACGGCTTTGTGGACGAAGCCCTGGCGGTGATCGGGCAGCAAAGGCGCATCGTGCTGACCGTCAACCAGTTCTTCACCGCCGGACGGGTGGTGGTGAACTCCGACTTGCTCACGGTGCTGCCGCGCCACTTCGTGCCCACCACCGGCATGGCCCGGGAATTGGCGCTGCGCGAGCTGCCCTTTGAAGTGCCGCCCGTGCAGGTGCATGCCCTGTGGCACCGCAAACGCCACCACGAGCACGCACACCGTTGGATGCGCGAGCAGTTGCAAGCGGTGGCGCAACACGCCTTCCGCGCCGGGGAGCTGGCATGAACATCCAGCTCCTGTCGGACCTGCACCTGGAGTCCAACCCCGGCTTTGTGCCGCGTCCCGCACCCACGGCGGATGTGCTGGTGCTGGCCGGCGACATCGGCTCTTACCAGACCGGCTCGGCCCTGGCCGCTGCAGGCGATGCCGACTTCGGTCTGGCGCGGTTTTCACCGCTGCACGGCTGGCCCACCCCGGTGCTGTTCGTGCCCGGCAACCATGAGTACGATGGGCTGGACTTCGACTTGGCCCATGCCCGGCTGCAGGCGTCTTGCGCCCGCCTGGGCATCACCTGGCTGGAGCGCGAAGTGGTGCAGCTGGGCGGTGTGCGCTTTGTGGGCACCACGCTGTGGACCGACTTTGATGCCCTCGGGCCGCTGGCCGGGCAGCGCATGGCCGAGAGCCCGCCAGCGCATGCAGGCCACCCCAACAGCCCCTACACCCGCCAGCTCAAGGCCCGCGACAAGGCGTTTCGGGCGGCCAACCATTACCTGCGCAAAACACTGACCACGCGCCAGGGCGCGCCCTGGCTGGCCGAAGGGGTGCGCGAGCAGGCCTTGCTGTGCCAGCACTGGCTGGACCAGGCTCTGGCCACGCCGTTTGACGGCCCCACCGTGGTGGTCACGCACTTCGCGCCCAGCCTGCACAGCGCCGACCCCCGCTATGGCCTGGTGCCCGGCACGGCGGGCTTTTGCAACGCGCTGGACCATGCGCTGCCCCGGGCCCAGCTGTGGCTGCACGGGCACCTGCATTGCCCCAGCGACTACCTGCGCCATGGCTGCCGTGTGGTGGCCAACCCGCTGGGCTACGCCCAGAAAAACGAACAGCGGGCTTTCAAGCCGCAATGCCTCATCGGCCTCTGAAGGGCGCCCCACCACCCAACCGGCCGGGGCAAAAAACAGCGCCACCCGCAGCGCTTGGCTTGACCTGAATCAAGGCCGCGCCGCGCCAGTGGGCTTAAGGTGAGGGCTTGTTTGATCCGCAACCGGAGTCCCCCATGAAAATCCTTTTGGCCGTTGACGGCAGTGAGTACACCAAGAAAATGCTGGCTTACCTGGCCACGCACGATGAGCTTTTCGGCACCCAGCACCAGTACACCTTGCTGACGGTGAACCCCCAACTGCCCCCGCGCGCACGCGCGGTGGTGGGCAAGGACATGGTCGAGGCCTACCACCGCGAGACCGCCGAAAAAATACTGGCCCCGGTGACGCAGTTTTTGCTGCGCCATGGCATCGACGCCAAGACCGTGGCCAAAGTCGGTCACGCCGGTGAAACGATTTCCAAGGCCGCCGACAGCGGCAAGTTTGACCTGGTGGTGATGGGCTCCCACGGCCACGGCACGCTGGGCAACCTGGTGATGGGTTCGGTCGCCACCCAGGTGGTGGCCCACTGCCGAGTGCCGGTGCTGCTGGTGCGCTGATGCTTCAGCGGGGGCGGGCGTTCAGGCCGTCAAAACAGGTGCTCATCACCAGATCGAGGATTTGCTCCTCGGTGTGCTGCTCGCCCATCTTGAGGAACTCCAGCACCGGGTCACAAGCCCGTGCAAACAGGGTGTAGAGCACCGCCACTGCGGGCAGGGCCTGGTTGATCTGGCCCTGGGCCTGGGCCTCTTCGATCCAGCCCCCCAGAGCATCGCTGACCTCCATCAGGCCATCCATGTAATCCTTGCTGCCCATCAAGGTGGCGCGCAGGCTGGAGTTCTGGCTGGGCAAAGAAGGCATCAGGCCTTGCAACTTGAGCCGCATGGTCCAGCGGGTCACGTTCTTGAGTTTGTCCAGCGGGGCCAGTTGGGGGTCCATGGCCTTGATCTCATCCTGGGCCCGGCGCATGGCCGTGACCATGGCGGCGCAAGCCAGTTCTTCCTTGCTGGTGAAGTGCTTGTAAAGACTGGCTTTGGCAATGCCCACTTCGGCGGCGACCTCATCCACCGTCATGGCGTCAAAGCCTTTTTCGGCCAGCAAACGGTTGACCGACTGGATGATCGCGGTCTCTCTGGCCGCCAACATTTGGATTTTGAAAGATTTTCTGGGCGCGGGTTGGGTTTCGTTGTGCATGAATTCATTCTAGCCTCGCCACCCCAAAAATGACCCCGTGAGTACCCTTGGATACCACCGGGTCATTTCACATACTTGGCTCTACGCCCGCCACACCCTGGCGTATGGTCCAACGCCCTTGCAGGGCCAGACTGGCCTGGGGCATGACCGGGTGCGGGGTGGTCAAAAACTGCGCTTC
>JAIXXW010000367.1 GCA_027490555.1 Comamonadaceae bacterium
AGCTTTGGGCGACAAAAACCTCACCGGCATGGTCACGCCATCTGGTGTGCCGAACGGATGGATGCCCCCATTGGCCACCTTGAGTGAAAAAAACCTGCCCGTCATGGCCACAGCATCCGTATGGGCGCCTGGTGTGCAAGCCCCATCGGAAGAATTGAGCGAAACAACCCTGCCCATCATGGCAACGCCATCAACAGGGGCACCTGCTGAACAGACAAAAACAGAAGCTTTGATCAGCAATGCCCCAACTTCGGAATCAGAAACCGGACTGACGGCTGGTGCCGCCGCCGCAACGTCCTTGATGCTCAGGGCTTTTCAAATTGGCCCGCACCTGCAAGTCATCACGCCCCAGACCGCCGCCCCCGAGGGCCAGAGCCTGGAGATGTTTGCCCGTTCACAAGGCTTGGACGAAGCCGCCTTGCAATGGTTGATGGGCACAGCGAGCCCTTCGAACCGCCCCACCGGCCTGAACCCGGCTGACGGTACGGCCCTGGACATACCGCCAGGGCTGATGATGCCGACCTTGCCCGGACCGGGGGTGGCGAACTTGAGCCTTCGCAGCGCGAGCGAAGCCCCTGCCAGCCTGCTGGCGCCGCAGCAGGGCTTGGCCACCGCAACGCCATGGCCCATGGCCAGCACTTGGGTGGCCACCCAGCCACTGGACACCCCCACCCAGGGCAAGACCGAGATATCCCCGGATAGCCGGCTCACGGGTCTGTTGCAACCCGCCAGCGGTGACACCTCCCCCGTCCAGATCACGGTCATCCAGTCGGACACCGACCATGCGCTCAAGCCAGTGGCGACCGCTGGGGTCAGCGTGCCGGTCACCGCATCTGAATGGCTCAAAAGCAATACCTTGGAACTCCATCCCCTCAAAAACAGCCTCCTTGGGAAACAGGAACCACCCCTGAAATCACTGGACCTGTCCCACCTGGTCACACCCGAAATTCAAGCCACCCTCGAGACCCTGGACATGGGCGGAGGGTCTTTGGGTCAGGATTCACCGGCACAAGGCCATGGCAGTTTCAACAGTCGGGCCGAGCCCACGGCCATGGGCCGCACCGAGTCTTCCGCCCCTGCCGCAGGTGCGCCCGAGCTGGACAGTGCACAACGCCGGGAAAACATTCAGAACCTGGCCGAAAAAATGGGTCAGGCGGTCGGCCAGCGCATTCTGTCGGAGATTGAAAGAGGCCAATGGCACCTGAAACTGTCCCTGCGACCCGCCACTTTGGGCCACATTGAGGTGGAAATGCGCATGCGAAGCGGCGAAATGGACGCGGTGTTCACCGCCGGTCAGGCACTGACCCGGGAGTTGCTGAACGAGGGCATGTCCAAACTCAAAGACACTTTGAATCAAATGGGCATGGATGTTGCTTCATTGAAGGTGGACGATGGGCATCACCGACAAGGTGGCGGAGAGTCGACACCCGATCGACAGGCCAATGTCAGGGACAATGCCCCCAGCGAATTGACCGAAACGACCGCTCCTCAGCCTGTCATGGCCCCCACCAAGATGGGCGTGGATGGTTGGGATGTTCTGGTCTGAAGCGACACCTAATGAGGAATCGATATGGCTGACGAAGAAATTGAAGTTGAAGGCAAAAAGAAATCACCGCTCATCAAAATCATTGTGATCGCCTTGGTGGCCATCCTTGTGCTCGTCGGCACCGTGGTCGGCACCCTGTTTGTGACCGGTTTTTTTGACAAAAAAGACACCCTGGCCGCCGAAGAGGCCCTGAAAAACCTGGAAAGCGGTGCGGCGAACAAAGACAAGGGCGGTGCGGCCGAAGCCGCCGCGCCGCAAAAAGTCGCCAAGGAATCCCCCGAACTGCAACGCTTTGAAAAGAGCTACATGGAGCTCGAAAAGCCTTTGGTCTCCAACATGACCAACACGCGCAAAGTGATGCAGCTCAACCTGGCCATCATGACCCACTACGACGAACGGGTTTTCAAGAATGCCAAAAAGCATGAGTTCGCCCTGCGCTCGGTGGCGCTGGATGTCATGCGGCAAATGACCGAAGCCGACCTGGCCAAACCCGAATTCCGCAGAGAACTGGCCGCCAAAATCCGCGAGGAAATGAACAGTATTTTGCAGAAATACGAAGACTTTGGCGGCATCGAAGAAGTCTTCTTCACCAGTTTTGTCGTCCAGTGAGACCGCCTGCAGCAAGAGCACCGGATTGACCATGGCTGAAAACCAACCCCTGTTGTCCCCTGAAGAACTGGCCGCCTTGTCGGCCAGTTTCAGCGATGGCTCGCTGGACGACCAACCGGGCTACAACCTCGACATCCAGGTTCGCAAACATGATTTGGCGGCTGAAGACAGCAGCCTGGGTGTGAACGTAGCGTCATTAGACATGATCAATGAGCGCTTCATCCGCTTGTTCCGGCTCGGGATGCTGGAGGTGCTCAGAACCAGCCCCCGGATGAACCCAACCCGCACCCAAATGGTCCGGTTCGGTGACTATGTCAAAGAACTCAAAGCGCCTCTGTCCGTGAACATCGTGCGCATGAGCCCGTTTCGGGGCTATGCCATGGTGGTCATCGAACCCACGGTGATCTTCAGCTCCCTGGACAGTTTTTTTGGCGGTTTTGGCCGAGGGGTGGGACAACTGCCTGCAGGGCGTCTGTTCACGCCGACCGAAAGCCGCATCATCAAGATCATCCTGCAGGTTTTCTTCCGCTCCTTCAAGGAAGCCTGGGCCCCGTTGACGCCGGTGGATTTCGAGCATGTGAGCTCGGAAATCAACCCGCAATTTGCCCAGATCGTGGACGAAAACGACCTGGTGATCCTGTGTCGCTTCGAATCGGAGATGACCACACAGGGCTCCGGCTTTGTCGACATGGTCATCCCCTACGTCGCCCTCAAACCCGTGCGCGACCTGCTGCGCAGCCGCGTTCAGACAGGCGATGGCAACGAGGACTCCGACAAGGTTTGGCGGGAGCAACTGTCCGATGCGGTGCACGACGCTGAATTGGAAATCCAGATCCTGCTGGGCAAACTCAACCTGTCTTTGCAGCAGCTGCAAAGCATGCAACCTGGCGATATCTTGCCCTTCAAAAAAGCCGAATTTGCCAGGGCCACCATCCGGGACATGCCGGTCTACGACGTCGAAGTGGGTGCCATGGGCAGCCAGGTGGCCGTCAAAATTGTCCAAGCCGTCAGCCCCAACACGCCTGCATGATCTCCATACCGAGGACCCCCCATGAGCGAATTCACCGAAAACGATCCACCGCAGTTTGAGTCCAGCGACAAAGGACAGATCCATACCGATGTGCTGCAGAACATCCCTGTGACCCTGTCCATCGAGGTAGGCCGGGCTCAAATCAAAATCCGGGATTTGATGCGCCTGACGCAAGGCAGCGTGGTGGAGCTCGACCGCATCGCGGGTGAACCTCTGGACTTGCTGGTCAACAACACGGTGGTCGCACAAGGTGAAGTGGTGCTGGTCAACGACCGCTATGGCATTCGCCTGACGCGTGTCGTCCCCGCCTCCGAGCGCCTGGACAACCTTTGAGCGGATGCATCAGAGCCCATGAACACCGGATGGACATTTGGCGATTGGCTGCAATATGTGCTCAGCTTCGCGCTGGTCATTGCCTTGTTGCTCGGATTGCTGTGGACCTTGCGCAAATTGCAAAACGGCTCACACATGCTGCGCAAAAAGAGCCAGCGCCTGCAGGCGGTTGAAACCCTGTCCATCGGCCCCCGGCAGAAGATCGTTCTGCTGCAGGTGGACGGTCAAGCCGTTTTGGTCGGTGTCACTGCACACCAAATGACCGCCCTCTCCCCTTGGCCAGCCACGGCGGCTGCGCCGACGGTACTTTTCAAAGACACCCCGCCATGAAGCGCCACCTCAGCCTTGGGCTGATCCTGAGCCTTGTGCTGAGCCTGTTGCCTGTTTTGGCACAGGCGGCACCGGATTTGCCTGCCATCACCGCCACCAACACCGCACGCGGCACGCAGTACAGCCTGACGCTGCAATTGCTGGCCTTGATGACGACCTTGACGGTCTTGCCATCCTTGCTGCTGATGATGACCGCTTTTGTGCGGATCGTGATCGTGATGTCCTTGCTCCGCCAGGCCCTGGGCACGGGACAGACCCCCCCCAACATGGTCATCGTGGGCCTGTCCCTGTTTCTGACCCTGTTTGTGATGAGCCCGGTGCTGACCGAGGTGTACCAGACCGCCTTGCTGCCTTACATGAACCAGGGCATGAGCTTTGACAAAGCCTTGGCGGCGGCCGAAAAACCCATACGCGCCTTCATGCTGCTGCAAACCCGTGAAGACGACATCTCGATGTTCATGGAGATCGCGCGCAACACGAATTTCAACAGCCCGCAAGACGTGCCCTTCACCACCTTGGTCCCGGCGTTCCTGACCTCCGAACTCAAAAGCGCCTTCACCATCGGATTCCTCATCTACATCCCCTTCGTGGTGATTGACCTCATCGTGGCCAGCGTGCTCATGTCCATGGGCATGATGATGTTGTCGCCGATGATGATCTCGATGCCCTTCAAACTCATGTTGTTTGTGTTGGTGGACGGCTGGAGCCTGATCATGGGATCGCTGGCCGGCAGTTTCGTCATGCCCTGAAAGAAAAAACCATGGATACCGCCACAGTCATCGATCTGAGCCGACACGCCCTTTGGACCATCGCGCTCGTGAGTGCCCCCTTGTTGCTGGTGGCTTTGGCCGTCGGCTTGATCATCGGCATCGTCCAGGCCGCCACCTCCATCAACGAGATGACGCTGAGCTTCATCCCGAAACTGATCGCCGAAGCTTTGGCCTTGCTGATTTTTGGCGGCTGGATGCTGACCACCCTGGTGGATTTCACGCGCAGCGTTTTTGAGCGCATACCCACCTTGTTCCAATGAAGCGGGCACAGGTGACCCGATGAACTTCTTGGCAGCCGACATCGTGGAAAGGTTCTACACCTTTTTATGGCCGATGCTGCGCATTTCGGCCTTGATGATCACCGCCCCCATCTTTTCCCTGAGTGCCTTCAACCTGCGCTTGAGGATTTTGATGGCCCTGGTTTTGACCTGGCTGATCTATCCGCTTTACAAATGGCCTGTGGTCGACCCCACATCGGCACAGGGGCTGGTGGAAGTCTTCAACCAGATCATGATCGGCGCCACCATGGGCTTGATTTTGCAAGTGGTGGTGGCTGCCGTGGTGGTGGCAGGTCAAAGCATTGCAGCGGCCATGGGCCTGTCCATGGCCAACATGATCGATCCCAACATGGGCAACGTGCCGGTGATTTCACAATTGTTGATCGTCATGTCCACCCTCATCTTTGTGGGCTTTGGTGGCCATGCCATCATGCTGGGCCTGATTCTGGAGTCCTTCAAAAGCCTGCCCATCGGCACCTCCATCATGGATCAGGCCGTCTACGGCCGGGTGCTTCAATGGAGTTCCATGGTCTTTCTGGGCGCCGTCTTGATGGCCCTGCCGGTCATGGTGGCCCTGCTCTTCATCAACGTGGGTCTGGGCGTTGTCACCCGCGCAGCGCCCAGTCTGAATATTTTCGCCGTGGGCTTCCCGGCCATGATCATGGCCGGCTTTGTCCTGCTCATCCTCTCTCTGGACAGCATTGGCGGTCGCATCAACTGGCTGTGGGTACAGGGCTTTTCGGTGGTGCGCGATGTTCTAGGAGTGTCCCGTGTCTGAAAGCGCTCAGGAAAAAACCGAAGAACCCACGGCGCACAAACT
>JAIXXW010000318.1 GCA_027490555.1 Comamonadaceae bacterium
AGGCTGTCGGCGGTGTGCGGCGCGTTTTTCAAGGGGTTGTTGTCCTGCGGCCAGTGGCCCGTTTCAACCTGGCGGATTTCCTCGCGGATGGCGATCATCGCGTCGATGAAACGGTCGATCTCTTCCAAGGTCTCGCTCTCGGTGGGCTCGACCATCAGCGTGTTGGCCACGGGGAAAGACAAGGTGGGCGCGTGGAAGCCGTAGTCCATCAGGCGCTTGGCCACGTCTTCGGCCATCACGCCGCACGTGTCCTTGAAGTGGCGCAGGTCCAGAATGCACTCGTGGGCCACATGCCCATCGTCGCTGGCGTACAGGGTGGGGTAGTGGGGCGCCAAGCGCTTGCTGATGTAGTTGGCCGCCAGGATGGCCGACTCGGTGGCGCGCTGCAGGCCTTCGGCACCCATCATGCGGCAGTACATCCAGCTGATGGGCAACACGGCGGCGTTGCCCAAGGGCGCTGCAGAGATGGCCCCCACGCCATTCACGGGCAAGCCGCCCGTGGCGTGACCGGGCAAATAGGGCACCAGGTCTTCGACCACGCAGACGGGGCCGACACCGGGGCCGCCACCGCCGTGCGGGATGCAAAAGGTCTTGTGCAGGTTCAGGTGGCTCACGTCACCGCCGAACTCGCCAGGCGCGGCCACGCCCACCAGCGCGTTCATGTTGGCACCGTCCACATACACCCGGCCGCCGTGCTGGTGCACCAGCGCGCACAGGGCCTTGACCTGGGTCTCGAACACGCCGTGGGTGCTGGGGTAGGTGATCATCACCGCGGCCAGGTGCTCGCTGAACTGCTCGCACTTGGCTTGCAGGTCGGCCATGTCCACATTCCCCTTCTCGTCGCACTGGGTCACCACCACCTTCATGCCCACCATCTGGGCGCTGGCAGGGTTGGTGCCATGGGCGCTGGAGGGGATCAAGCAGATGTTGCGGTGGCCCTGGCCCTGGGCGCGGTGGTAGGCCTGGATCACCAGCAGACCGGCGTATTCGCCCTGGCTGCCCGCGTTGGGTTGCAGGCTGATGCCCTGGTAGCCGGTGGCCTGGCACAGCCAGTCCCGCAGTTGCTGGTCCAGCTGGGCATAGCCTTGCAGCTGCTCGGCCGGGGCAAATGGATGCACCTGGGCAAACTCGGGCCAGGTGATGGGGATCATTTCACTGGTGGCATTGAGCTTCATGGTGCAGCTGCCCAGCGGGATCATGCTGCGGTCCAGCGCCAGGTCCTTGTCGGACAGCTGGCGGATGTACCGCAGCATGCCGGTTTCGGAGTGGTAGCGGTTGAACACCGGGTGGGTCAGGAAGGTGCTGGTGCGGCGCAGCGACTCGGGGATCAGCGGCGCTATGCCTTTTTCAAAGCGCTCCCAGCGGGGCAGTGCCTGGTCGTTGTGGGCAAACACCTGCCACAGCAGCTCGATGTCCTCGCGCGTGGTGGTCTCGTCCAGCGACAGGCCGACATGGTCTTGCCACATCACGCGGATGTTGATCCCCCGCTGGACCGCGGCTTGGGCCAATTCGCGCGCACGGTCGGCACCCACCTGCAGGCTCAGGGTGTCGAAAGCGTCCTCGTGCACCAGCGGGTAACCCATCTGCTGCAGCCCGGCTGCCAGCACGGCGGTGTAGCTGGCGATGCGCTGCGCGATGCGCTTGAGCCCCTGCGGGCCATGGTAGACCGCGTACATGCTGGCCACCACCGCAGGCAGCACCTGCGCCGTGCAAATGTTCGAGGTGGCTTTTTCGCGCCGGATGTGCTGTTCACGGGTTTGCAGCGCCAGGCGGTAGGCGGGGTTGCCGTGCGCATCCACGCTGACGCCCACCAGACGCCCGGGCAGCGAGCGCTTGTACTCGTCGCGACAGGCCATGAAAGCGGCGTGCGGGCCACCTGCGCCCATGGGCATGCCAAAACGCTGCGTGGTGCCGACCACGATGTCGGCGCCGTTGGCACCGCCGCCGTCCCATTCCCCGGGGGGCTTGAGCAGGGTCAGCGCGAGCAAATCCGCCGCCACAATGTAGGCCGCCCCTTTGGCATGGGCCTTGACCGTGTCACCGGTGTCTTGGCCCAGCCGTCCTGAGGTGGAGGGGTACTGCTCCAGCACCGCGAAGTACTGGTCGCCGTCCAGCAGTTCGTTCCAGTGTGCCTCGCTCTCGGCCAGCACCACCTCGATGCCCAGGGGCTCGGCGCGGGTGCGGATCACCTCGATCGTCTGGGGGTGTGCGTCGCCCGCGACGATGAAGCGGTTGCCCTTGGCCTTGACCGAGCGCTTGGCCAGCGTCATGGCCTCGGCCGCTGCGGTGGCTTCGTCCAGCATCGAGGCATTCGCGATCGGCATGCCGGTCAGGTCGCACACCAGGGTCTGGAAGTTGACCAGGGCCTCCATGCGGCCCTGCGAAATCTCGGCCTGGTAAGGCGTGTAGGCGGTGTACCAGGCGGGGTTTTCCAGGATGTTGCGCAGGATCACGCCCGGCGTGTGCGTGCCGTGGTAGCCCTGACCGATGAAGCTCTTGAGCAGCTGGTTGTGCTGCGCCATGCGTTTGAGTTCGGCCAGCGCTGCCGCCTCGGTCACCGGGGCGGGCAGCTTCATGGCCTGGGTGCGGGCGATGCTGCGCGGCACGATGGCCTCGATCAGGGCGCGGCGCGAAGCCTGGCCGATCACCCCGAGCATGTGCTGTTCGTCGGCATCGCCGATGCCGATGTGGCGGGCGATGAATTCGGATGGGTTTTCGAGTTCGCCCAGGGGCTTGAGGGTGGACATCAGCATGCGCAGCTCCGAGAAAAAATTCAACCAGCAGAGAACTTGTTG
>JAIXXW010000170.1 GCA_027490555.1 Comamonadaceae bacterium
CCAAACAGGTTGTTCAGGTCGGTGATGGCCAGTGCAGGCTGGCCGTCGCTGGCCGCCATGTTGACCACCGCGTCGATGCGGCAGGTGGCGTCAACGATGGAAAATTCGGAGTGAAGGCGGAGGTGAACAAACATAGCCTGCCATTGTAGGAGCAGCCCCTGCGCCACTCAGTCGCGCAAGACCTGCAAGACCTCGGAGCGGAATTCGCGCCCGTACAGGATCAGCACCACCAAAGCGGTGGCCAAAACCAACGCCGTGGGCGAGAAAAACCAGGCCATGGCGGCAAATGAAAAATAGTAGGCCCGCAAACCATCGTTGAAGGTTTCGGCGGCGGCGCTCACCAGGTTGCCCGCCCGCTCGGCGAATTGCTGGCGGTCAAAGCGCTGGGCGGCAAAATCTCCCGGTGGTGGCATGGCACCGATCACCAGGGCCACAAAGGTGTACTGGCGCATGGACCATGAAAAACGAAAAAAGGCATACACAAAAATGCCAACCAGCACCAGGATCTTGAATTCGAACACCAGCAAGGGCGTGGGCTCGGCAAACGGGATCTCACCGACCAGCTCGGCCGCTTTGTCGGTGGTGCCCAGGAGGGCAAACAGGCCGCCGATGATGATGATGCTGGTGGACGAGAAAAAGGCCGGGGTCTGCGACAGGTTCTGGGTGATCAGCCCGTCGAGCATGCGCGGGTCCCGGCCTGTGGCTTGCATCATCCACAGCTGGCGGTAGCGGTTGGTGGTGGCGATCAGGCTTTGATCGCGCAGGCCTCGCACCTTGGCCAGCCAGGCATAGCCCACCCACAAGCCAAAGAACAAAAAGACGGCCAGCCAATCGGCCCAGGGCAGCAAGGTGATGATGTTCATGCCGCTATCCTAGCAAGGGCCCACGAGCCCGGCCCTTGCCCCAGGACCGGCCTTGTCAGCCCCGCAATTTGGCGGCCACGGCAGCCACCCGGGCGCCATAGGCTTTGGCCGTGTCCAGATCCCCCTGGGGGATGTCCTCGGCGGGGCTGGTGGGGCCGACCTGGGCCATCACCCCGGAGTTGGACCCGATGCGGTTGATGGTGCCGTCGTTCATGGCGGGCTGGCCGACCCAGACCATGCCCTGCTGCATGGCCAGGGTGATGAAGTACTGGATGGTCGACAGCTTGTCGCCGCTCGGGCTGGCCGAGATGGTGAAACCGCCGGCGACCTTGTCTTTCCAGGCGCTGCTGAACCAGCGCTTGGAGGTGGCGTCGGCAAACTTCTTGAATTGCCAGGACGCCATGCCCATGTAGGTGGGCGAGCCGAAAATGATGGCATCGGCAGCGTCCAGCGCAGCCCAATCGGCCTCGCTGATCTGGCCATGGGCATCGATGGCGATCATCTGGGCGTTCGCGCCCTGGGCCACAAACTGGGCCACGCGCTGGGTGTGGCCATAGCCGGAATGGAAAATAACAACGGTTTGGGTCATGTCGGTCAACTCCTTGAAAAAAAACGGGGGGGATGGGGCTCAGGCCGCCAGGTCAAACACCAGGACCTCGGCCTCGCGGCCTTGGTCCAAGGCCAATGCGGTCTCGGCATGCAGCAGGGCCGCGTCGCCCGCATGCAGGGTGGAGCCGTTGACCTGCAATGTGCCGCGCACCAAAAACACATAGGCTTTGCGCAGGGGGCTGAGCGTCAGCCGGGCACTTTCAGCGCCATCGAACAAGCCGGCATACATGCGGGCATCGGCGTGGATCTGCACGGCATGCGCGCTGGCTGCCGCCTCCCCGGCCGGGGCCGCCACCAGGACCAGCTGGCCTCGTTTGGCCGCCTCGGGCACGGTTTTTTGCTCATAACTGGGCGGGATGCCTTTCACATTCGGCTCGATCCAGATCTGCAAAAAATGGGTTTCTTCGCCTTGGGCGTGGTTGAACTCGCTGTGGCGTACGCCACTGCCCGCGCTCATGCGCTGCACATCGCCAGGGGGGATGCCTTTGACATTGCCCATGCTGTCTTGGTGGGCCAACTGGCCAGACAGGACGTAGCTGATGATTTCCATGTCGCGGTGGCCGTGCGTGCCAAAACCGGTGCCCGGCGCAATCCGGTCCTCGTTGATGACGCGCAGGTTGCCAAAACCCATGTGCTCGGGGTCGAAGTAATTGGCAAAGGAAAAGCTGTGGAACGAGCGCAACCAGCCATGGTCGGCGTGGCCGCGTTCAGAAGATTTGCGCAAGGTGAGCATGGGTGTCTCCGGTTCACAGGCTGGCCGCACTGGCCGCCTGCCAAGCCTGAACTTTAATCAGACCCTGGTCTTCGAAGGTTGATCCAGTTTGCTGGCATCATTCAAAAGAATTGAACCTTCAAAGGATGACTATGCAAAATCCACGAGACTGGCTGACCCCGGAAGCCCTGCAGATGCTGCAGACGATTGCGCAAAAAGGCAGTTTCGCCGCCGCATCGCGGGCGCTGAACTTGGTGCCCAGCGCCCTGACCTACCGGGTGCGACAGATCGAAGACGCCCTGGATGTGCTGCTGTTTGACCGCAGCGCGCGCCAGGCCGTCCCCACCGCTGCAGGCCGGGAATTGCTGCGCGAGGCCAGCCGCCTGCTCGACGACATGGATGCGGTGGCCAACCGCGTGCGGCGTGTAGCCACCGGCTGGGAGGCGGTGCTGACGGTGGCCGTGGACAGCATTGTGTCGCGCAGCGCCGTGATGGACCTGTGTGCCGGCTTTCTGGCCTTGGGGGCGCCCACACGGCTTCGGGTGCGCCACGAGACCTTGTCGGGGACCCTGGACAGCCTGGTCTCGGGACAGGCCGATCTGGCGCTGGGCGTGGTGCTGGAGCCGGGCCTGAAAAGCGACATCCGGCATGCGGTGCTGGGTGAGGTGGCCTTTGTCTTTGCGGTGGCACCGCACCATGCCCTGGCCCAGGCCCCCGAGCCCCTGAGCGACGACTGCCTGCAGCAGCACAGGGCGGTGGCGGTGGCCGACTCGGTCAGCCGGGGCTCTGGCCTGACCATCGGGCTGCAGGGTGGTCAAGACGTGTTCACCGTGCCCGACATGAGCAGCAAACTCGAGGCGCAACTGCGCGGCCTGGGCGGCGGTTTTCTGCCCGAGTCCATGGCCAGACCCTACATCGACAGCGGCTTGTTGATTGAAAAAAAAGTGCATGCGCCACGCCGCAACACCTGTCACCATGCCTGGCGCGAAACCCCCCAGTCCCCGGCGGGCCAGGCCTTGCGTTGGTGGCTGCAGCAACTGTCGGGGCCGGCCACGCGCCAGGCGCTGCTCAAGCCTGCGCACAGGGTGTGAGCACACGGGCCCAGGCGGGCATCGGGGATAACCCACCCGGACCGTTGCCAGGGCATTTTCTCGGCTAAAGTGAACCCATGAACACACCACACATCGCCATCATCGGTGTCGGCATGGCCGGCGTCACCTGCGCCCGCACCTTGCGCCAGGCCGGATACCAGGTCACCTTGTTTGAGAAAAGCCGGGGTCCGGGCGGCCGCATGTCCACCCGTGCCAGCGCGTTTGGCAGTTTTGACCACGGCACCCAGTACTTCACCGTGCGCGACCCCCGCTTCGCCTTGGCCATCGGCACCAGCCCTGGGGTGTGCAAGCCCTGGAGTGCCAACGCCGTGCGCGTGCTCGACCCCAACGGCCGCGTGATCGAGGCGGCCTTGCCCGGGGGCGAGCGTCACTGGGTGGCCACGCCCGGCATGAACGGCCTGGTCAAAGCTTGGGCCGCGCCCCTGGTGGCCGATGGCCGCGTGCATGTGCAAACCCGCGTCACGCACATCATGGCCGACCCCTTGCGGAAAAAAGGCTGGCAGTTGCAGACCGAAAGCGAGGACGGCGGACAGCAGGTGCATGCCGGTTTTGACCAGGTCATCCTGGCCATCCCACCCGCCCAGGCCGCCGCTTTGCTCAAGGCCTCGGACCTGAGTGCCCTGGCCGAACCGCTGGACAAGGTGCGCGTGGACCCCTGCTGGACCCTGATGCTGGCCTACCCGCAGGCCGTGCAGCCTGGGCTGATCACGATCGGCCCGCAGTGGAACGCCGCACGCAGCACCCACCACCGCATCGCCTGGATGGCCCGCGAGTCCTCCAAGCCTGGGCGCGAACGCATCGAACGCTGGACGGTGCAGGCCAGTGCCCCCTGGTCGGCCGAGCACATCAACGATGCGCCGGAGCGCGTCAAAGGCAAACTGATCAAGGCTTTTGCCGAGATCACCGGCATCCGGGTGACCCCGGCGCATGCCGACGTGCACCGCTGGCTGTATGCCAAAACCGCACAAGCACTGGGCACCAGCCACCTCTGGTTCAAGGACCGGGGCATCGGCCTGTGCGGCGATTGGTGCCTGGGCCACAGGGCCGAAGACGCATTCGTCTCGGGCCTGGAGCTGGCCCTGTCGGTGCTGAAAAAACGCTGAGCACCCATGGGGCAGACCTACACAGGCCGGTTTGCGCCCTCGCCAACCGGCCTGTTGCATGCAGGCTCCCTGGTCGCGGCCCTGGCCAGCTGGCTCGATGCCCGCGCGCACCAGGGCCAGTGGCGCTTGCGCATCGAGGACGTGGACACACCGCGTTGCGTGCCCGGGGCCGATCGGGCGATCGTGCAGCAGCTGATGGCTTTGGGGCTGATACCCGATGGCCCGGTGTGGTGGCAAAGCCAGCGCAGTCCCGCCTATGCGGCCGCCTTGCAAACCCTGGTGGACGCTGGCTGGGCCTATCCCTGCGCCTGCTCGCGCAAAGACATCGAATCGGCCCAGCAGGTGGCCCGCCACCGCAGCGCGGTCTACCCCGGCACCTGCCGTCAGGGCCTGCGTGGCCAGCCCGCCCGCGCCTGGCGCCTGAACGTGCAAGCCGTGCAAGCGGCCCTGGGTGACTCCCCCGTCACGCACTGGGTGGACGCTCGCCTGGGACCGCAACAGCAAAACGTGGCCGAAGAAGTCGGCGACTTTGTGCTGCGCCGCGCCGATGGCCTGTGGGCTTACCAGCTGGCGGTGGTGGTGGACGACGCCGCACAGGGCATCACCCATGTGGTGCGTGGGCAAGACCTGAGCGACAACACGGCGCGGCAGATCGTGCTGCAAAAGGCCTTGGGCTTGCCGACGCCCCAGTACCGGCATACCCCCTTGGTTCGGGGCGCCAACGGCGAAAAACTCAGCAAGCAAAACGGGGCACTGGCCCTGGACTGCCACAGCCCGGCCGCCGCCATGGCTGCGCTCAACGCTGCGGCGCAAGTGCTGGGCTTGCCAGCGGTGCCCGCGCAGACCCCCTGTGCACAGGCGCTGATGCACTGGACCGCGCTGTACCCCGCCCAGAGCGACCCGCGATAATCGCAGGCTCGGCCCCAACCACCTGCACGCCCATGACCACGCCTTTAGCCACCCTCACCGCATCGCCAACCGAAGACACGCAGGCTCCCTTCATGCGCACCATCAAAACCTATGTGCTGCGCGCGGGGCGCATGGGCTCGGGGCAGATGCGGGCCTTCGAGCAGTATGGTCCCCAATTCCTTTTGCCCTACACGGCCGAACGCCTGGACCCAGAGGCTGCCTTCGGGCGCAGCGCCCCGCTGATCTTGGAAATCGGTTTTGGCATGGGCGATGCCACCGCCAAGATCGCGCAGGTGCGCCCGGACGACAACTTTTTGTGCTGCGAGGTGCACGAGCCCGGCGTGGGCGCCCTGCTCAAGCGCTGCGGCGAGGCCCCCATCCCCAACATCCGCATCGTGCAGCACGACGCGATCGAAGTCATGGACCACATGCTGGGCGAAGGCAGCCTGGACGGGGTCCACATCTTCTTTCCGGACCCTTGGCACAAAAGCCGCCACCACAAACGCAGGCTGATCCAGTCGCCCTTTGTGCACCGCCTGGCCCGGCACATCCAGCCCGGCGGCTACCTGCACCTGGCCACCGACTGGCAGCCCTACGCCGAGCAGATGATGGCGGTGCTGCGTGCCGAGCCTTTGCTGCGCAACACCAGTGCCGCAGCCGACGGCTTTGCCGCCAAGCCCGACTACCGCCCCCTGACCAAGTTCGAAAACCGGGGTCTGAAACTCGGCCACGGCGTGTGGGACTTGGTGTTCAAGCGGGTCTGAGATGACCCCATCGGGACGCCCTGCGCCCATGCCCATGCGCGAGGGCGTCAGCGCCAGCGTGGTGGCCGTCCCACCAGGCCACTGGCCCAGCCTGCTGGACTTTTTGGCGCAGCGCCTGCCCGGTGTCGGCCGCAGCGATTGGGCCGCGCGCCTGGCGCAGGGCCTGGTCCTGCAAGAAGACGGTCAAAGCGCCCGGGCCGACCAAGCCTGCCTGCCGGGACAACGCTTTTACTATTACCGCCATGTGAGCGACGAACCCTGTCTGCCCATGACGGCGACGGTGTTGTTCGAGGATGAACGGCTGCTGGTGGCCGACAAGCCGCACTTCATGCCGGTCACACCTTCAGGCCCCTATGTGCAGCAATCGCTGCTGGTGCAACTCAAGCGCCTGACCGGTCTGGCCGAGCTGGTGCCCCTGCACCGCATCGACCGCGACACGGCGGGCCTGGTGCTCTTGGGCAAGGGCCCGCAAGAACGCGGGGCCTACCATGCGCTGTTTCGCGACCACGCCATCCGCAAGACCTACCATGCCGTGGCCCGCCACCGCCCAGACCTGGCGACACCCCACAGGCACAGCAGCCGCCTGGAAGAGGACCCGGCGCATTTTTTCAGGATGCGCGAGGTGCCCGGTGAGCCCAACAGCGAAACCCGGATCACCCTGTTGCGCGCCGAGGGCGAGCGTGCGCTGTATCAGCTGGAGCCGGTGTCGGGCAAACGCCACCAGCTGCGGGTGCACATGCTGGCCATGGGCATCCCGATCGAGGGCGACCCGTTTTACCCCCGGGTCTTGCGCGGACCGGACGAACCCGACCCGCTGGGGCAGCCCTTGCAGCTCTTGGCCCACGCGCTGGAATTCACCGACCCGCACACCGGGCAGCAGCGTGCATGGACCAGCGCACTGCAGCTGAAGCTGCAGGCGCCCTGAGACCGGGGGAAGCGGCGGCTCAGTCTGGCAACAAGTCCGCCAGCAAACGGCTCAGGTGCACCGCCTCGCGCTGCGCGCCGTCGTGGATCTGGTGGCGGCAGCTGGTGCCGTCGGCCACCACGATCGCATCGGCTTGGGCGCGCACCGCTGGCAAGAGGCTCAACTCGGCCATTTGCATCGACACCTCGTGGTGGCGGGCCTCGTAGCCAAAGCTGCCGGCCATGCCGCAGCAACTGCTCTCGATCAGCTGCGGCTGGGCCCCAGGTATCCAGCGCAACACCTCCAGCACCGGTGACACCGCGTCAAAGGCTTTTTGGTGGCAGTGGCCGTGCAACAAAATCGGCCGGTCCACCGGCGCGATGCGGGCTTTGAATGCGTCCAGCTGTCCGTCCTTGGCCTGCCGAACCAAAAACTCCTCGAACAGACAGGCCTGCTGGGCGATGCGGTGCGCATCCTCCCCCAGGCCCATCACCAGCAGCTCGTCGCGCAGGGTCAAAAGGCAAGAGGGCTCCAAGCCCACGATGGGCAAACCGGCCTGGGCCAATGGCAAGAGGCTTTGCACCAGCTCACGGGCTTTTTCCTTGGCACGGTCCACCATGCCGGTGGCCAGGTAGGTGCGACCGCAGCACAGGTGCTGGCCATCGTCCTGCAATTTGGTGGCCACATGCACGGTGAAGCCGGCCGTCTGCATCACTTTCACAGCCGCTTGCGCGTTGGCCGACTCGAAATAGCCGTTGAAGGTGTCCACAAACAGCACCACCCCGCGCGGTGCGGCCAGCACCTCGGCCCGGGTGGCGGTGCGCCGCGCCGGGCTTGCAGGCGTGTTGAAGAAGTGCTGCGTCTGCCACTGCGGCAAGCTGCGCCGCGCCGACAGGCCCAGCAGCTTTTCGCTCAGGGCGGCCAACAGCGGGATGCGGTTGCGCAGGTTCAACACCGGGGCCAGGCGTGCCGCCCAGGCCGCGTAGCCGGGCAAGTGGCCGACCAGCTTGTCTTGCAGGGTGTGGCCGTGACGGGCCTTGTAGTGCTGCAAGAACTCGACCTTCATCTTGGCCATGTCGACCCCGGTCGGGCAATCGCGTTTGCAACCCTTGCAGCCCACACACAGGTCCATCGCATCGTGCACCGCCTGGCTGGACAGCGCATCCTGGCCCGCCAGACCGTCGATCTGACCGCTCAGGGCCAGGCGCAAGGTGTTGGCGCGGCCCCGGGTCAGGTGCTGCTCATCGCGGGTGACGCGGTAACTGGGGCACATGGTGCCCGCGTCGAACTTGCGGCAGTGCCCGTTGTTGTTGCACATCTCCACCGCCTTGGCCAGGCCCTGGGCCGGGTCCCCCCCGGTGCCAGGGGCTGTGGTTTGCTCGGTGACCGGGTCGTTTTGCACATCCCAGGCGCGCCAGTCCAAAGCGGTCTGGATGGGCACCACCTTGTAGGTGGGTGAAAAGCGCATCAGCGTGGTGTCGTCCATCTTGGGCGGATTGACAATGCGCTGCGGGCACAGCAGTTGCTGCGGGTCCATCTCGCGTTTGATCTGTGCAAAAGCCTCGGTGATGCGCGGACCGAACTGCCAACCGATCCACTCGCCCCGGCACAGGCCGTCGCCGTGCTCGCCACTGAAAGCGCCCTTGTAGCGGCGCACCAGCGCGCTGGCTTCCTCGGCGATGGCGCGCATTTTGGCGGCGCCGTCGCGGCGCATGTCCAAAATCGGCCGCACATGCAAGGTGCCCACCGAGGCGTGGGCGTACCAGGTGCCGCGGCTGCC
>JAIXXW010000308.1 GCA_027490555.1 Comamonadaceae bacterium
TAGACCACGGCTTTGAAGTTGAGCAGCAGGCCATCGGGGCCGACGTTGTAGGGCCGCAGGGGTTCGTCGTCAAAGGGCTCGCTGCGCTCGCGCACCTCGAACACACTGCGGTCGAGCACGATGTCACCGCGCACCTCGCGCACGCCCGCCGCCCGCACCTGGGCCAGCAGCTCCTGCAGGCGTTCGACCACCAGCTTGGGGTCGCCGCTGCCGCGCACCACCAGGTTGCCCACCAGCACGCCATCGCGCAGGCTGCCCTCGGTGTAGACCCGGTTGCGCCAGATGTGGTCGGGGCCCAGCAAATGCAAGGCGGCGTAAGTGGTGAACAGTTTCATCACCGAAGCCGGGTTGACGCTGTCTTGCGCATGGTGCGACAGGCGTTTGGGCGCTGCGCTGGCCGCCAAGGGGCCACCGGGCAGGGGCAGGATCTGGACGCTGAAGGCCGAAGGCGGCACCTGGGCTTTTTGCAAGGTGTGCAGGATGCCGGCGGGCAGCTCGGCATGGCCCACACGCGCCGTGTCGGCGGGGGCAGCTGGGCTGGCCATTGCCGGTGTGGCCAGCACCGCCAGCCAGGCGGCCATCCACAGCGCCCGCAGGCCTGTCCCAGGGGGCGAGGGCCGGGGGTGGGGGCGGCTGTTGGCAATCATCGGGCAAGTCTAACCCCGCACGGCTGCCCAGCGGGCGTTCCTTGGGGCCGTATGATCCGGGCCATGCAATTGTCTTCAAGAACCGTGGGCCTGGTTTCAGCGCTCATCACGGTGCTCATCTGGTCCGGATTCATCGTCATTGCGCGCGCGTCGGCCTCGCACAGCCTGCTGCCCATGGACATTGTTTTCGCCCGGGTGGTGGGGGCCAGTGCCGTGTTGCTGCCCTGGGCCTGGTGGTGGATGCGCCCGGCCCGTCGGGCCGGTCAACAAGTCGGCTCATTCGGGGGGCTGTCGCCGCTGCCTGGGTGGCTGACGCTGCAAACCGGTGTGCTGGGGGGCTTTCTGTATGCCATCTTGGCCTACACCGGCTTTTTTTATGCCCCGGCTTCACACGCCTCGGTGCTCATGCCCGGCAGCCTGCCCTTGTGGACCACCTTGCTGGCTTGGTGGATGTTGCGCGAGAAGGTGGTGGCCGCCCGCTGGGTCGGCCTGGGGCTGATCGTGCTGGGCGACTTGCTCGTGGGCGGGGCGAGTTTGCTCATGGCCTTTGACGGCGGCGAAGTTTGGAAAGGTGACCTGTTGTTCATGGCTGCGGCCATTTGCTGGTCCAGCTACACCGTGTTGGTGCGCCGCCACGGTTTGGACGCCGTGCGGGCCACCATGGCCATCACCGCGTTTTCCTTTGTCTGTTTCGTGCCCTTGTTTGCCTTGCTGGTGGGCTTGTCGGTGTGGCCCACGCAGCTGCATGTGGCACCCTGGTCCGAAATCCTGTTCCAGGTGGCTTTCCAGGGCGTGGGCTCGGTGGTCATCTCGGGCATCACCTTCATGCAGATGGTGCGCTGCTATGGCCCGGTGCGCTCCACCATGATCACAGCCCTGGTGCCGGGCCTGTCGGCGCTGGGGGCGGTGTGGTTTCTGGGCGAACCCCTGCACTGGAATTTGCTGACCGGATTGGCGCTGGTGACCTGTGGCATCTTGTTTGGCGTGAGCCAGGCGAAAAAGCCTGCGCCCCCGGCCCCGGTGGCGGCCGGGGCCCTGGACGCCGGGGGCAAACCATGAGCGCCCC
Source organism: Comamonadaceae bacterium (assembly GCA_027490555.1). GTDB lineage: Bacteria > Pseudomonadota > Gammaproteobacteria > Burkholderiales > Burkholderiaceae_C > Limnohabitans_A. The sequence continues at coordinate 1,714 of JAIXXW010000308.1, forward strand.
CCCTGTGCGGCGCTGGCTGGCCTTTGACACCAGCACCGATGTGCTGTCCTTGGGGGTGGCCCATGGCGAGCGGGTCTGGACGCAAACCCTGCCGGGTGGGGCACAGTCCTCCAGTGGCCTGATTCCGGCGGTGCTGGCCATGCTGGCCGAGGCCGAGCTGAAGCTGGACGCGCTGGACGCCATCGTGTTCGGCCGGGGCCCGGGTTCGTTCACCGGTTTGCGCACCGCCTGCGCAGTGGCGCAGGGCCTGGCCCTGGGGGCGAATGTGCCGGTCTTGCCCGTCGACACCTTGATGGCCGTGGCCGAAGAGGCGCGCTGGGCGCAGCGGCAAGCGGGCCAGATCCAAGCCGATGCCGACTGCACGGTGCTGGCGCTGCTGGACGCCCGCATGGACGAGGTGTACAGCGCCGCCTACCGTTGGCAGCGCACGCCCGAGCAGGCCCAGGGCCAGTGGCAAGCGGTGTCGCCTGTGCAGGTGGGCGCGCCCGGCAAAGTCCAGGTGCCCCAGGGGATGGAGGGGCCGCCGGGATCCGCGTGGGTCCTGGCCGGCAACGCCTTTGCGGCCTATGGCGAGCGCTTGCCCGAGGGCCTGCTTCATGCCCCGCGCTGCGAGGCCTTGCCCAGCGCAGCCGCTTTGCTGCGCTTGGCGCCGGCCCTGTGGGCCCAGGGCCTGGCCGTGCCGGCCGAGCAGGCTGTGCCGCTGTACATCCGGGACAAAGTCGCCAACACCACCGCCGAGCGCGAGGCCCTGAAAACGCAGGCGGTGCAGACCCAGCTGGGCGCACAGGCATGAGCCCCGATGCCCGTTCGGCCCGCTCGGCCCCACGTCCACCGCCGAGCGAGGCCATGCGCGACCGCGTCACCCTGGCCCCCATGCTGCCGGCGGATTTGCCCGCTGTTTTGGCGATCGAGCAAAGCGCCTACAGCCATCCCTGGACGCTGGGCAATTTCCGCGATTCGCTCAACCCGCTGTTCGAGGCCCAGTGCCTGTGGCTCGATGGTGAACTGCTGGGCTATTTTCTGGCCATGCGCGGCTTTGAGGAAATGCATTTGCTCAACATCACCGTGGCACCGGCTCGCCAGGGCCAAGGCTGGGGCCACATGATGCTGGACGCCCTGTCGCTGTGGTCGCGCCACCAGGGCGCACAGTGGCTCTGGCTGGAGGTGCGCCAAAGCAACCAGCGTGCGCTGCAGGTGTACGAGCGCTATGGCTTCAAGCGGGTCAGCCTCCGCAAGGATTACTATCCGGCAGGCCGCCTGCAGCGTGAACACGCGGTGGTGATGAGTTTGAAACTGTGAACCCAAAGATGAGCGACCCCACCCGATTCGACCTCGACGAGCGCCAGCGCGCCATGCTGGCCGAAATGGGCGTGCGTGTGTGGTGGCCACCTTCGGCCAGCGGGCCGTCCCCCGCAGAGCCTGCGGGCCGCGCACCAGCGTCCCCCGCCTTGCCGCCATCCGCTCCTGTGGCCCAGACCATGGCGCCTGTCCAAGGGCCTGTGCCAGCAGCTGCGCCAAGGCCTGTGCCAGGCCCTGTGCCAAGCCCTGTGCCAAGCCCTGTGGCCACAGTGCGGCCAGTGGCTGCCGAGGCTGTGGCGGCGGCCGCTGCGCCCCCGAAGTCCTTGCCCGGCGGCGTGTCGTCCATGGACTGGCGCAGCCTGCAAGCCGCCATCCTGGCCTGCCAGGCCTGTGCCCTGGGCGCTGCGCGCCAGGCGCCGGTGTGGGGGGCGGGTGCGGCGGCGGCCGACTGGCTGGTGGTGGGCGATGCGCCCACGCAGGAAGACGACCAGCAGGGCCAGCCTTTCACAGGACCCGAGGGGGTGTTGCTTGACAACATGCTCAAGGCGGTGGGCGTGCGGCGGCAGGGACTGGATGTTGGCCCGCAGGGCCAGGCCCCCCTGGCCGAGGCCTACCTGACTTGCGCCGTCAAGTGCCGCCCACCCGGCGGGCGCAACCCCGAAGTGGACGAGTTGGCGGTGTGCGCAGGCTATTTGTCGCGCCAGGTGGCGCTGGCACA